>NZ_JBTSLF010000059.1:0-15304 GCF_054640775.1 Candidatus Aquicultor sp.
CTCCGCCGCTTGTGCGGGCCCCCGTCAATTCCTTTGAGTTTTAACCTTGCGGCCGTACTCCCCAGGCGGGGCACTTAATGCGTTAGCTGCGGCACAGCGGGAGTCGATAACCCGCTACACCTAGTGCCCATCGTTTACGGCTAGGACTACCAGGGTATCTAATCCTGTTCGCTCCCCTAGCTTTCGCGCCTCAGCGTCAGTCGCAGTCCAGGAAGCCGCCTTCGCCACTGGTGTTCTTCCAAATATCTGCGCATTTCACCGCTACACTTGGAATTCCACTTCCCTCTGCTGGACTCTAGCCTACCAGTTTCAAATGCAGTCTCCCAGTTGAGCCGAGAGTTTTCACATCTGACTTAATAGACCGCCTACGCGCTCTTTACGCCCAATAAATCCGGACAACGCTTGCCCCCTACGTATTACCGCGGCTGCTGGCACGTAGTTAGCCGGGGCTTCTTCTGTAGGTACCGTCACCTTGCGGCTTCGTCCCTACTGAAAGAGGTTTACAATCCGAAAACCGTCATCCCTCACGCGGCGTTGCTGCGTCAGGCTTTCGCCCATTGCGCAAAATTCCCCACTGCTGCCTCCCGTAGGAGTCTGGGCCGTGTCTCAGTCCCAGTGTGGCCGGTCACCCTCTCAGGTCGGCTATCCATCGTCGCCTTGGTAGGCCGTTACTCTACCAACTAGCTAATGGACCGCGGGCCCATCCTATACCGCCGGAGCTTTAGTTATCAGAACATGCGTTCCGACAACAACATCCGGTATTAGCCCCGGTTTCCCGGAGTTATCCCAGAGTATAGGGCAGGTTGCCCACGTGTTACTCACCCGTTCGCCGCTAAGCACCTTCTCAATCGACCCCGAAAGGTTTCATGAGACCGCTCCGCTCGACTTGCATGTGTTAAGCACGCCGCCAGCGTTCGTCCTGAGCCAGGATCAAACTCTCCATTGAAATTGTGTGCGGTACAAGACCGCAAACTTTTCTAAAGAGCTTGAACGCTCATTAAAAACTTTTTGAATTCGTCGCCCGCATCTCCCAGGGATTAAAACCCCTGCAAAACGCGAGCTGACGGGTTCCACGCTTTCGCGTGTATTTTGGTTTAAATCTTAAACCTTACTGGCATTTCCACTGTTCAGTTTTCAAAGACCAACTTTGCAACAGACGGTAATGTACCATGCCATTCTCCGGCTGTCAACACCTTATTCCAGTCTTCCTATGAAGGTGTTTTTACGACAAAAAAATTCGCTGTGGAGTTTCCTCTCACAGCGACAAGTCTCAGGTAGGATTGCTTGAGCAATCATACTTATTCTAACCTATACTTGTCGCCTCCGAGATAAATTGTCAGCAATATTCAACAACTCCACGGAAATTTACTGCAAGAAGCAGCATTAATAAATATAGCACCAGCGAGAACCGTTGTCAACTAGATTGTTTGAGAATTTCGTGAGTTTACAACGCGTTTTGCGACCGGTTGCGAGGATTTCGCACTCCGTTGCTCGCTGCTGCGTAAGGAGTACTTTACCAGGTTTAAAAATATTGTCAACAGTTGTTTCGGAATTGTTAAATTTCCCGGTAAGTCCTTAGGTCGGCGCGGGCACCAACCTTTGTGCTGCAGCGAGATTTTATTTTCCTTGTTAATACATTAGCAGAACCGGATCGCTAATTTGGGCCGTACACCTTCAGGCGCGCGATGCGCCGTTTGCCCACCTGGATGATATCCCCGGTTTTCGGTATGACTTCCAAACCCGGATCTTTTATTATTTCTTCATTGTACTCGCCATCGACATGATCTAAGTACCTTACTCCGCCGCCTTCTATAAGACGCCGGGCTTCACCGTTTGTCTTGGCGAAATCTGCAGCCGTCATAAGCTTAACGATCCATATACGCTTATCATCGGTAAGCATATCCGGGGTTATCTCGACCTCGGGAATCTCGGCGCCGATAGCCGCAAGCCGTTCTGCCGCCGTCCCGCCCTCGACCTTCTTAAACTTTGCATCAAATATCCGCTCGGCTTCTTCGGCCGCTTCGGGGCCATGATAGATAGATATAATATCTTTTGCGAGACGCCTTTTTACCTGGTTTGGATGAAGAGTGCCATCTTCCAGGCCTTTTTCGACGCGGTCTATCACCTCGCGCGGCTCGTTCGTACAGAGCCGGAAATAGCGAACCATGATAAAATCCGGGATCGACATGATTTTGCCGAACTGTTCCTCGGGGGGCTCGGTCAAGCCGATATAGTTGCCTTTGGATTTGCTCATGCGAACATAGCCGTCGGTGCCCTCAAGGATGGGCATAGTGATGACGACCTGCGGCTCCTGACCGGCCCAACGCTGCAAATCCCTTCCGGCGAGCATGTTGAATTTCTGATCGGTGCCGCCCGTTTCAACGTCGCAGCCAAGCTCGACGGAATCGTAGCCCTGCATCACGGGATAGAGAAACTCATGCAGGCTAATCGGGACCTGTGCTGCAAAACGTTTGGCGAAATCATCGCGCTCAAGCATCCTGGCCACGGTAAATTGCGCCGTAATTTTAAGAACTTGCTCAAACGGCATCGCTGAAAACCAGCGACCGTTATAATCGATGATCGTTTTTTCGGGGTTAAGGATCTTAAATGCCTGCTCGGTATAGGTCTTGGCATTGGCCTGGAT
This sequence comes from Candidatus Aquicultor sp., assembly GCF_054640775.1. Classification (NCBI taxonomy): domain Bacteria; kingdom Bacillati; phylum Actinomycetota; class Candidatus Aquicultoria; order Candidatus Aquicultorales; family Candidatus Aquicultoraceae; genus Candidatus Aquicultor; species Candidatus Aquicultor sp. Next base: position 2,645 of record NZ_JBTSLF010000059.1, read on the forward strand.
TGTCTCGGCAGGAAGTTGGGGCCTCGTTGTCGAGCGCTCCGTGGGATCGCCCACGCGCGCGGTATAATCGCCTATCAAGAGCTGCACGATATGACCCAGATCTTGAAATTGCCGTAGTTTTCGCAGTGGAACCGCATGTCCGAGGTGAAGGTCCGGGGCGGTCGGGTCAACGCCGTACTTTACCTTGAGCGGCGTATCTGTCGCGACCGCACGCTCGAGTTTCTGCTTGAATTCTTCAACCGGGATTATCTCCTCGGCGCCATCTTGTATGATAAATATTTGCTCTTCAGCCGATTTCATTCCTACCCCCGCATGTTAGCGCCCCTTTCGCCCCTACGGGCTCCAGCAACGACAAAATATAAGAAATCGTAACACCTGCATATAGATATGTCCAGCTCACCGATTCCCGCATTCACCGTTCCTTTTATGCTATAATCCATCAAGAAAATCATTGTAACCTCTACGAGGAAGTAATGTCTCGAGCCAGGATAAAAAGAGCTAAGCTGAGGGCACAGAAGAAGCGTCGGGTTCACGCTGTTCTCGTGCTCAGCGCCTTAATAATCATACCGGTCCTTTTGGTTGCCTTGGGTGGCCTTGTCGCTACCGCTGAAATAATGATTGGGCTGCCAAAACTCAAAAACCAGGACCAGATCCAAAACTGGCAGACGACTAAGATATTCGCATCGAACGGCACGCTCCTTACCAATCTCTATTACGAGCAAGACCGCGTTGTTGTGCCGCTCTCTGAGGTATCGCCATACCTGCAGCGTGCGGTCATCGCAATTGAGGACGAGAGGTTTTACAAGCACAAGGGATACGATCCCGAGGCCATTGCACGCGCCTTCTTTACCAACCTCGCCAGCGGACACACCGTGGAAGGCGCGAGCACCATCACCCAGCAGTACATCAAGAACACCATCGTCACCCGCGAGAAAACATTCGACCGCAAGATAAAAGAAGCGGCGCTGGCGAACCAGTTGGAACAGAAATACACAAAGGCCCAGATCTTAGAAAAATACCTCAACACGATTTATTTCGGGCATAGTTGGTACGGTGTTGAAACAGCTTCTAATAATTACTTCGGCAAACGTGCGAAGGTGCTCTCGCTTCCCGAGGCGGCCACGCTTGCCGCAATCATCAAATCCCCGAACGACTTCTCGCCATACGCACATTTGGTAGAAGCTAAAGAGCGCCGTGACCTCGTTCTTCACCAGATGGCGCGGCTCAAATACATAACGCCGCTGGAAGAATCGCAGTCGGTGGCCGCACCGGTAACGGTAAGACCGATAACTAAGCCGGCAACACCCGCACCATATTTCGTCGAATACGTAAAACAAAAGCTTATCAAGCGATACGGCGAGAATGTGGTCTTTAAAGGCGGCCTGCGCGTATATACGACGATTAACTTAACCACGCAACAGCAGGCAGAGCAAGCTGCATGGACTACCCTTAATCGCCCCAACGATCCGGCCGCCTCGATTGTAGCCGTCGAGCCGGCAACCGGGTATATACGGGCGATGGTCGGCGGGCGCGATTTTAATAAAGATAAGTACAACCTGGCCACTTCACATAATCGCCAGCCCGGCTCATCGTTTAAGCCTATTGTATTCGCAGCCGCTATCGAAAATGGTATTTCTCCGTTCCAGGAATATAGCTCTTCGCCGGGCGATTTACCCATCGGTGGCGGCCAAACCTGGCATGTCGATAACTATGTCGAGGGAAGCGGCGGCCCTCCGATGCCGCTCCGGGATGCCCTGGTGCGCTCGGTCAACACCGTGTTCGCGCGTCTTATCCTCGATGTCGGGGTAGACAAAGTCACCGAGGTCGCAAAGAAGATGGGGATGCCGGAGTGGGTCATCAACCAAAATCCGGCGATTGCGCTTGGGGGGTTCACCAATGGACCAAGTCCCCTTGATATGGCGAGCGTATATTCAACACTTGCGAACGGTGGAAAGCATTGCCCGCCTGAGGCCATCACCAGAGTGACAGATGCGTCAGGCAAAATCATTGACCAATACGTGCCGAAGCCGCAGCAAACCATAAGTGAAGCAACCGCCTACATCGTTACGGATGTGCTGCAAGACGTCGTCAGGTATGGAACGGGGACCCGGGCCAGGATAAGCAGACCCTGTGCGGGTAAAACAGGAACCGCCTCGAGTTACAGGGACGCATGGTTCTGCGGATACACGCCGGGACTTGCGGCGGCTGTATGGGTCGGATATCCAAAAGGCCAGATATCTATGTATAATGTCCACGGTATACGCGTTGCCGGCGGCACCTTCCCCGCGCAGATCTGGGCGCGATTCATGTCGAGAGCAACCGCAAAGATGCCTAAAGGTAATTTCGTAAAGCCGCGCGGCGGCATCGAGAACGTCCTGGTTTGTACCGAGTCGGGGTTGCTTCCCAGCAAATATTGTCCCGATGTCGAATACCGCCCATTCTTAAGCACCAAAGTTCCCAATCAAAAATGCCCCTTGCATAAGTCCCCGGGCATCGTCGCAATACCGAGCGTTGTCGGGTTACCCGAAAGGGCGGCTATCGATAAACTGGATAAAGCCCACTTTGGACATAGCTCCACATACAGGGAAGATATCAGGGGTGTTCGGGGTGTCGTAACAGCGCAGGTTCCGGCTGCCGGAGAAAGGGCCAGGCAAGGCGTGGTAATTCAGATAACGGTTAGTACCGGCGGTGTCGGCTCATCATCCAAGGGTATCACCGTACCGGATATCGTCGGCCTGACGTCGGAAGATGCGAGACAGCAGTTAGAATCCAGGGGCTTAAAAGTCATTGAAGTCACATCTTCCCCGTACGAGCGCGGACGTGCGAAACGGAATAAAGTGGTTTCCCAAAGTCCCGCTGCAGGCGCGACGCTGCCATACGGCCAGCCTGTAACAATCTATATCAACCGCCGGAACTAACGAAACCACTAAGGGGCAGAAGAGTACGACATCTACTCTTTCTCGCCCGGATACGCAATCCCAAGATGGCTGCAGGCCCGCTCGGTTATAACACGACCGCGTGGAGTACGCTGGATAAAGCCGAGCTGTAGCAAATACGGCTCGTAGACATCCTCAAGCGTTTCGGGCTCTTCGCCTATCGATACGGCCAGCGTGTTAAGCCCAACCGGGGCGCAGCTAAATTTCTCAACCATAGTCTCAAGTATCTGGCGGTCAAGTCTATCGAGACCGAGGGCGTCTACTTCCAGAAATGCAAGAGCCCGGTCTGCAATATCCTTATCGATGCACCCATCCCCTTTAATTTGCGCATAGTCGCGCACCCTTTTAAGGAGACGGTTGGCGATTCTGGGGGTCCCCCTCGACCGCCGTGCTATTTCAAGAGAGCCGTAGGCATCGATCTCGACGCCAAGAATTATAGCGGAGCGCCGGATAATCCCGTTGAGTTCCTGGTCGGTATAGTAATCAAAACGGCAGTTTACCCCAAACCTGTCCCTCAGGGGCGATGTTAAAAGGCCCTGTCTCGTCGTCGCACCTACAAGGGTAAAGCGCGGCAGCTCCAACCTCAGCGAGCGTGCGGATGGACCTTTCCCGATGATGATATCGAGCTCAAAATCCTCCATCGCCGGGTAGAGCACTTCTTCTACTTGCCTGCTCAGGCGGTGTATTTCGTCGATAAACAGCACGTCATTGGGCTGCAGGTTGGTGAGGATCGCCGCCAGATCGCCGGCCCGTTCGATCGCCGGCCCGGAAGTTATCTTAATGCCGACCCCAAGTTCATTTGCAATAATGCCTGCCAGGGTAGTCTTCCCGAGCCCGGGGGGACCGCTTAAGAGCACATGGTCCAGGGCCTCATCGCGGCCCTTCGTGGCGGAAATAAACAGCTCAAGAGCGTCTTTCACCCACGTCTGCCCGACGAATTCCTCAAGACGCCTCGGCCGCAAACTGCGCTCATAATCGATATCTTCTTCTATAAATGACGTTGTCGTAATCCTGTCGTCGTCCACGGTTTCCTCCCGCCTAGCCACCCAGAGCTATTCACTGGAAACTAGAAAAATACTATCACGAAACTACGAAACTCTTCTTCGGGTTTTTTTCTCATTGTACGCCCGAAGGGAATCGTCGATGACCTTAAAGGCTTCTTCCCTTGATTCCCAGCCTTCGATACCGGTCTTCTTTGCTTCCAGGTCCTTATATATCTCAAAAAAATGGCTTATCTCGCTTAACAGGTGGGGAGGGACTTCCTCCAGGTTGTCGATATGATTCCAGAGCGGATCGGCGACCGGAACGCAAAGAATCTTATTATCCGGCCCCTTTTCATCCCACATCTTAAACAGCCCGATGGGTTTTGATTCTATCAGGCACCCGGTAAACGTCGGCTCTGTGACCAGCACGAGCGCGTCGAGCGGGTCGCCGTCCTCCGCAAATGTATCGGGTATAAAGCCGTAATCGGCCGGGTAATGGACCGAGGAGAAAAGCAAGCGGTCGAACCTAAACATACCCAGCTCTTCATCGTATTCATATTTATTACGACTGCCCTTGGGTATCTCGACTATGACCATCACGGTTCTTAAATCCCGCTCTCTAACCATCTTTACCATACCCTTTCCTTAAGATAAGCCCCAAATATGGCGACGTATCGCGTTTGATTACATACAGACCAGATAAAGTCTTTTAGGTTAAATGTAACCAAAGCTCGGGTCCCGAAACATATCAGTTTTTTACCAGGTTTTTTAAAGCATGTTTAATGAGCGCCTCAACGGCCACCCCTGCCCCATCGGGCGTAAAACCATCCAATGCCTTTTTCGCTTCGGCAGGCGTGTAGCCGAGGCCAAGCAGCGCGCTTCGCGCCTCCTCGTAGACCGACCTGTCCTTTACGGAAGCCGTCGATGCAAGCCCGCTCTCGGTTAATGTCAGCTTCTCTTTAAGCTCAAGCACGAGACGCTGGGCGTTCTTCTTGCCTATCCCCGGAATGGATGTGATGAGGGCTATATCCTCGCCTACGATGGCCTGTTTTAGGGAGTCGACATCAAATGAAGAGAGGATCGCCAGCGCCACCTTCGGACCGATGCCGCTGACCGAGATAAGCTTCTCGAAAAGTTCGCGCTCGGCCACCGACATAAAACCGAACAACTGCAAGACATCCTCGCGCACGTGCGTGTAGGTATAGACAAAAACCGGCTCGCCCCGCTGCGGCATGGCCGCGAGTGAGTTGTTGGACATGGACACCCTGTATCCGACACCGTTTACATCGATATCGACTGTTCCGGGGCTTTTATCCTCAAGCTTACCTCTCAAGAACGCTATCATCCAAAGCTCTCCTGGTTATCGTATTCGACCGGTACGAGTGCGCGTGGCATATCCCGAGGGCTAACGCATCCGCCGCATCGTCCGGTTTTGGGATTTCGGTTAAATTAAGGATGGCCTTCACCATCTGCTGTACTTGCGCCTTTTCAGCCCGGCCGTAGCCTACGACCGCCTGCTTTACTTGAAGCGGCGTGTACTCTGCAACAGGCAGACCCCCGTCGGCGGCGACCAAGAGACAAACGCCGCGCGCCTGCCCCACGGCCAGCGCGGTACGCACGTTCTGGTTGAAAAAGAGCTGCTCGACCACAAAACAATCGGGCCTATGCCTGGCTATCAGGTTTTTTATCTGGTCGTAAATGCTCTGCAGGCGAAGCTCTGTGGCAACTTTGGCCTCGGTCGAGATTATCCCGTAGTCCTTGACTTTAAAGCGGTTTCCTTCATATTCGACGACACCGTAACCGGTTGTCGCCGTACCGGGATCGATTGCGAGAATAATCATAAGCTGCCTTTCAAACTGCGAATTCAAACTTCAATATGCCGGTAGTATCAATCATCTTCTGTTACTGCTGTCTACATTCTAGCGCAAACCACAACGACATCGCTAATCGAACATTTGTTTGATTATAACAAAAAAACAGCCAACCGCCAACGGCTGACTGTTTGTTCTCCGGACCCTGCTACAAGCTGGCAAGCTCCTCCAACACCTCCGCCGGGATATCGAAATTGCTGTAGACATCCTGGACATCGTCGTTGTCTTCCAGGACATCAACGAATCTCAGCACCTTCATGGCATCCTCTTTGTCCAACTTCACGGGGTTTTTCGGAACCATCGCGATTTCGGCAAGCTCGATCGGGATGCCGTGCTTTTCAATCACATTTTTTACGAAGTTAAGTTCGGTGGGGTCGGTCGTAATCTGCCACTGATCGTCTTCGCTGGTCATATCCTCCGCTCCGGCCTCGACGGCAAGCGTGAAGAGTTCGTCCTCGCCTATTGGGTGACTCTTATCGACCGCTATGATACCTTTGCGGTCGAACATCCACCCGACCGAACCGGATGCCCCCAGGTTGCCGCCATATTTAGTAAAGACATGGCGGACATCGGCCGCAGTACGATTACGGTTATCCGTCATAACATCGACCATGATGGCGACTCCGGCCGGGCCAAATCCCTCATAGGTGAGTTCCTCGTAGGTTTCCGCGCCCAACTCGCCCGCGCCTTTTTTAACCGCCCGGTCGATGTTGTCCGCGGGCATGCTGTAGCTTTTCGCCTTTTCGATCGCGTTGGCAAGAGCCGCGTTCATATCGGGGTTGCTCCCGTTGCGAGCAGCGACCATGATGGCTCGGCTCAGCTTGGCGAACAGTTTGCCGCGCTTGGCATCCTCCTTGCCCTTTTTGTGTTTAATCGTCGCCCACTTAGAATGCCCTGACATTAGGCCTCCTTCATCATAATCAAAAAGTATTTATGTACCCTTGCGTCCCCGGTTAACTCAGGATGAAACGCCGACGCAAGAAGATTCCCCTGTCTGGCCATGACTTTTATGGCACCACGTTCAATAGTATCAAATTCGGCAAGCGTGTCGACACCCTCACCCACCGACTCGATCCACGGGGCGCGAATAAAGACCGCCTTGAAACTGCCGATGTCCTTGATCGCAAGATCGGCCTCAAAGCTTTCACGCTGCCGGCCGAACGCATTTCGCCTGGCCTCGATATCCATCAGTGAGAGCAACGGCTGGTCGCCTTCTGTGATTGTCTTCGCTAGAAGAATCATGCCCGCACATGTGCCGTAGATCGGCTTGCCCGCGGCATGAAAGTCGCGGATAGCATCGATGAACTCGTACTCGACCATCAATTTACCGATTGTCGTGCTCTCGCCTCCGGGAATGATCAAACCCGCGATTTCCTTCAGCTCGTGCGGCCACTTTATAGCCGCACCGGCCGCACCAAGCGCCTCAATATGCTGTATATGCTCGCGCACCGCGCCCTGTAGGGCCAATACGCCCACTCTTACATTATTCAAACGTTATCATGCTCCTAATAGTAATCTCAAAAAAAACGCCAGTTATATAAACGACGTTATAAGGAGTCAGAATTCAGGAGTCAGAATTCAGAATTTATTTCTGTTCTTCTGGATTCTGCCGAAGATAATTACCAGCCGCGTTCCTGCATCCTCTCGGAATCCGGGATCTGGCTGATCTCTATGCCGACCATAGGCTCGCCGAGGTCTTTCGACACCTTTGCGAGAAGCTCGGCATCATTAAAATGCGTTGTCGCCTGCACGATCGCTTTCGCACGCTTTGCCGGGTCGCCGCTCTTGAATATGCCCGAGCCGACAAACACGCCATCCGCGCCCAGCTGCATCATAAGCGCCGCGTCGGCCGGGGTCGCAATGCCGCCCGCCGAGAAATTCACAACCGGCAATTTACCGTTATCATGTATCCATTTTACCAGGTCATACGGGGCTTGAAGGTCTTTGGCCGCGGCAAATAGCTCGTCATCGCGCAGCCCCTTGAGCCACGAGATCCCTTCACGGACCGAGCGCATGTGGCGGACCGCTTCAACGATATTACCTGTCCCCGGCTCACCCTTCGTCCTTATCATCGCCGCTCCCTCGGATATACGCCTCAGCGCCTCGCCGAGGTTTCTGCAGCCGCAGACAAACGGTACTTTAAAATCCCACTTGTTAATGTGGTGCTCCTCATCGGCCGGGGTCAGAACTTCGCTTTCATCGATGTAGTCCACACCGAGGGCCTCGAGTATCTGGGCCTCGACAAAGTGACCGATTCTGGCTTTCGCCATAACCGGAATCGTCACCGTACCGATGATCTCTTCGACCTTTGTGGGATCGGCCATACGCGCTACCCCACCGGCCGCCCTTATATCCGCTGGAACCCTCTCGAGCGCCATAACGGCCACAGCCCCGGCGTCCTCGGCGATTTTTGCCTGTTTTGCGTCGGTTACGTCCATAATAACCCCGCCCTTTAACATCTCAGCCAGGCCTGTTTTTACTCTCAGTGTTCCGGTCTCAATCATGTATCTCTTCTTCCTTTCATACACCACGAATTTAAATCCCTAGGTACTGGTTTATTTAATCTCATTAAACATCGGTCCGTCGACAAAATAATCTGCAATGGATCAAAATTCCATACTCTATAAAAGCTCCAATGTCTATTGTTCCATTGTTCCATTGTTCTGCAAAATCATCAAAGATGATTTTGCTTTATCATACTAAAACAAATACCTGGTCGCAACTGTACAAGGGGTTACAAAAGTGGCTAAAACGGCTGGCGTTGGGCACATTGCGTATCTATTTCTGGCAGACCGGGCAGATATGCGTTCCCCGTCCGGCGACTTTGGTTTTCTTGATCTCACCCGGACAGCTGTTAACGCAAGGCTCCCCCGTCCGGCCGTACACTTTAAAAAAGCTCACGAAATTGCCCTTGTTCCCGAAGATATCCACATACGTGGCGATAGAACTGCCGTGCTCCTCGATGGCCTTGGTCAATATCGACCGTATCCCCTCGTAGATGCGCCGAATCTCATCCCCGGAGAGTGAACCGGCAGGCCTCGTCGGCAATACACCGGCATGAAACAGCACCTCGTCGGCATAGATATTGCCGATGCCCGCAACGAACGACTGGTCCAACAGGAGCGCTTTTATCTTGGCGTTCGCCCTGCGCTTGAGCATCTCCTGAAATCTTCCTAAGGTAAATTCACCGGATAAAGGCTCGGGGCCAAGATGACTCAGCTCGGGGGCGGTAGCAATATCCCCCTTTATTAGTTTGACATAGCCGAATTTGCGCGGGTCTCTGAAACGAATCTCATGACCGTTATCCAGCGTGAGAATAACCTGAGCTTTTTCGCGCTCGGGATATTCGACCGGCACATACCGGATACTTCCCGCGATCATCAAATGAAAGAGCAGAGAGAGCGGCGAATCGCCGGAGGAAAGGTGAACGATCACCATCTTGGCCCGCCTGCCGACACCGGTTATCGTTGCTCCGTCCACGCTCTGCTCGAATTCTTCCGAAGGCATCCTGAGCACCCTTGGCACCGATACCTGCACATCCACGATCTTTCGCCCGACAACCACTTTTTCGAGTTCCCTGCGTATCGTCTCCGCTTCAGGCAATTCCGGCACACATATCACCACACTTTATCAAAAGCTCTAATAAACGCTTTTCTTAACGTACTTTTGCTTTCCCTTTTTTGTAACACGATAAAAACAAATAAGCATACATTCCCTCACATCGTTCGCCCAAGGGCTCGCAGGGTATTTATCAGCGTTTCGTGTTATCCTGGTGTCCCAAAGGGAATAAGATATACAGCAGGCATACAGTGAGGATACTATGCTTTTACCAATTCGAGACGATAACCCGACAAGACGGTTCCCAATAGTTACGGTCGCCCTGATCGCAATAAACATAGCGATTTACATATATACGCTGACACTACCGGATCAACAGGCGCTCATAGAATTTTATAATCGCTATGCGCTCTTCCCGAAGGCCATCGCGACCGGTCATCCAGTCGCGCCAAACGAGATACAGCCGGTATATTTATCGCTGTTTACATCGATGTTCTTACACGACAGCCCGCTACCGCTTCACATCGGCTTTAATATGCTCTTTTTATGGATTTTCGGCAACAACGTAGAGGATATGTTCGGCCGCTTTAAATATATAATCTTCTACCTCTTGGCGGGTATCGCGGGGTCGCTTTTACAAATCGCCATCGACCCGAATTCAACGGTCCCGAACATCGGGGCAAGCGGCGCCATCTCCGGCGTTCTCGCCTCCTACTTAATACTATTTCCAAGCGCCCGGGTGCTGACGGTCATACCGATAATATTTTTCTTTACCGTCGTGCGAATCCCCGCCATCGTGGTAATCGGCTTCTGGTTTCTCCTGCAGGTATTCTCGGCCTTCTTCGGTGTGGGCGGCGCCACCAGCGGAGGTGTGGCCTATTTCGCCCATATCGGTGGTTTTGTCGCCGGCCTTCTTCTGACACTGCTCGTTCCCCGGCACAAACACCGGCTGCCGCAGCAGTTTTAGCAGGAAAGGGCAGAAAGCGATTGGGTCGGCAGAAGGTTACCGGCAGATTAAACAGCATGGTGTATACGGTAAAATCTTTGCTATACTATAAGAGTTGTTAAAAGATATGCTCTCTGGATTGAACTTGCAGAAATAAGTAGTCTTGATTCAACGTCTTCGCTCTATTTTAATCCTGAGTTCTAAAAGTTTTGATATTATAACGGCATTTAAGTATCCTATTACCTAGTGCCAGAATCTAATAGCTGATTTAATAGCTGATCTAAATGATGATCGAACCTTTACCGGAAACTCTAAGCGTATAATCGCTGATTAATAATCGGTCGGAAGTCCGACCGGTTGTCAATAAAAAAGTTTACGACGGCTTTCAAATTTTGAAGCTCTGGGAGGAGATATTATTGAAGAAATATGCATCAGCGAACATCAGAAACGTGGCCCTGGTAGGCCATGGCGGAAGTGGCAAAACAACTATTGCTGAGGCAATGCTTTTTACCACAGGAGCAATCAGCAGGTTCGGTAAAGTCGACGAGGGCAATACCACGACCGACTATGACCCCGAAGAGGTACGGCGCAAGTTTTCAATCAACGCCTCCCTTGCGCCCTGCGAGTTTAACAACCACAAGATCAACGCAGTCGATACCCCCGGATATGCCGACTTCATCGGCGAAGTATATGGTGCCCTGCGTGCCGTCGATATCGCGGGAATCGTGGTCGACGCAGTTTCAGGCCTCGAGGTTCAGACCGAGCGCGTCTGGGGCATTGCAGACGAATACGGCCTGGCAAAGATAGTCATCATCAACAGAATGGATAAAGAGAACGCCAACTTTGATGAAACGCTCAGGGTAATACAGGAAGTCTACAGCGACAAAGTCACCCCCCTTCAAATCCCGATCGGGAGCGAAGCGAACTTCAAGGGTGTCATCGATGTTTTAAAGCAAAAAGCATATATAACGAACGGCGGAACTACCTCAATCGAGGATGTTCCCGCAGATATGGCCGATGCCGCTGCATCCGCTCGCGAGGCGCTGATCGAGCGAATCGCCGAGAGCGATGATGCACTAATGGAGAAATACCTCGAGGAAGGGGAACTCTCCGATGCCGAGGTCGTGTCCGGTATTAAAAAAGCGGTTGCATCGGGCGCGGTGATTCCCGTTACGGCGACTGCCGCCTTTACCTCCATTGGTATCGATGGTCTCCTCAACGCGATCGTCGATTACCTCCCCTCTCCCGTAGACAGGGGCGCCATAAAGGGAATCAGCCCGAAAGGCGAGGAGGACATCGAAAGAAAGCCATCCGAGTCGGAACCCCTCGCAGCACTTGTGTTTAAAACAGTCGCCGACCCGTATGTCGGCAAACTCAGCTACTTCAGGGTTTTCTCGGGTAGTTTCAAGGCAAATTCAACGGTAGCCGATTCGAGCCGCGGCAAAAAAGAGCGCGTCGGCCACGTATTTGTCGCCCGCGGAAAAACACAGGAAGACGTTACAGAGCTTCCTGCAGGCGATATCGGCGCTGTCGCCAAGCTTGTCGATGCGATGACCGGTGATACGCTCTGCGATGAGGGTAAAGCTATCATACTTCCCCCCGTTAAATTCCCCGAGCCCGTTATCTCTGTGGCCGCTGCCGCTACGACTAAGGGCGACGAAGAAAAGCTGGGCACATCACTCAACAGGCTCGCCGAGGAAGATCCCACCCTTACCGTTAAGAGAGATGTCGAGACCCACCAGACGGTACTCTCGGGAATGGGCGATATGCATCTCGACATTATTACGGAGAGGCTGAAGAGAAAATTCGGGGTCGCGGCCACGCTTTCTGCGCCGCGCATTCCGTTTAAAGAAACGATTAAAGGTAACGCCGCAGTCCAGGGCAGACACAAAAAGCAATCCGGTGGCCGTGGCCAGTTCGGAGACGTCTGGATCAAGGTCGAGCCGCAAACACGGGGCGAAGGCTTCGTGTTCGAAGACAAGATCGTTGGCGGCGTCGTACCCCAGCAATACCGCCCGGCGGTCGAGAAAGGCATCAGGGAGGTCATGGATCAAGGCATCCTGGCGGGATACCCGGTAGTCGATATCAGGGTAACCCTTTATGATGGCTCTTACCATGCTGTTGATTCCTCAGAAATGGCCTTTAAGATCGCGGGATCGCTTGCCATCAAGAAGGGTTTCATGGACGCCAAGCCGATTCTACTCGAGCCGATCATGAGGGTCGAGGTAGTAGTTCCCGACCAGTACATGGGAGATGTCATCGGCGACCTCTCGAGCCGACGGGGCAAGCCGCTAGGTTCTGAGCCGCGCGGTCGCAATACCGCCATTAACGCGCTAGTCCCCCTCGCGGAGATGTCGACATATGCC
>NZ_JBTSLF010000060.1:0-15068 GCF_054640775.1 Candidatus Aquicultor sp.
CCGGACGAAAAACTTCCGCTCGCCGCCTCGCTCACCGGTTTTGTTACCGGGTTTTTCTCGGGTTTCTTAGGGCTGGGCGGGGGATTCTTGCTGGTACCGGCCCTTACCATCATCTTCAAAAAGGATATGAAAACCGCACTCGGCACTTCGCTTTTTGCGATTATAGCGTACTCGATCCCAAGCGCGATTACCCATTATTATCTGGGTCACGTCAATCCGGTTCTTGCGCTTCTCCTGGCGATAGGAATCATCCCCGGCGCCTTCGTAGGCTCAAAGGTCGCAATCGGTTTACCCGAAGACCTCTTGCGACGGCTTTTCGGCATCTTCTTGTTTGTGGTCGCGCTCTACTTCGCCGTGTTCGAGGCACGGATGTTCTTCGGTTTTTAGCCGGTTCCCTCTACGAGGGATTCCAGTGATATAGTAAGAGCTAAGAAAAGTAGCTAGTTCCCCCTGAAAAATACCTTTAAAAAAGCACTATATCCTATGCAACTTAGCGATAATTTTTGCTAAGCTGCATCGTTTTTCTTGATCTTTATCCGATCAACTCTGTAAAGCTGTCAGTCTCCTTAAGTTATAGGTCAGAATACTCCATCCAACCCATATCTTTGCCCCAGCGCGTCCTCTGAGGCGTGTCCTCTTAAGGCCATATTTTCGCTTTAGCAAACTGATGGTGGCTTCACCACCGGCTCTAAACCTTTGCAACCTCTTGAACCAGCTTTGTCTCTGGTACTCTTTTCGTTTCTTGCCGAGTTTGCCTTTTCTGGGAATGCTGATCCTTTTGATACCGAGGCCGGCGCACATGGCATCATTGGCGCTGCTACCAAACCCACGGTCAGTTGCCACTGAGCGAGGGGCTCGGCCCAGCTTCTTCTTCGACCGAAGAAGGGTATCTTCAAGCAGGGTCTCATCGCTCGGATTGCCAATAAGGCAATCATGGTCGATGATGATGTGCTCCTCTGTTTCGGTTAGAATCACTTTGTAGCCAAACTCGGTCTCTCGTTTACCCCGACGAATGGGGCGGGCATCCTCATCCGCTAAAGAGACGATACGCCCTTTGATATTGAGTTCACCCGCCTCAACTTTTTGCGTCTGCTCGATGATTCTCTTGAGCAGCTCAACCGCACCTTTAAGTTTGCGCTGTGCGGGCCGGCCGGCAGGTATACTGCTTTTAAGAATCTCTTCTGCTTCTGCCACCACGCCAGCCGCCGTTTTGGCTATCTTTCTCGTGATCGCTCGTACCTCGGCTATCTTATCGCCGCTTCTTCTCTTTAGGTGTTTGGCTATATCAAGAAGGCGGTATTTAACAGAGCGGGTGCGATCATGAAGTGTGAGGCAACCCCCGTTTTTTTGTGCAAGCTTTTTCGCCTCCCGTGTAACCATGCGCACGCCCTTGGCAAGAAGGTCAGCATCTGTCGGATAGCCGATATCAGATTCCACCGCGGTGGTGTCCACTCGAAGTTTGCGGCCACGCACGGCCTTCTCGCCGACTGCTCTTACTACCAACGCTTCGTTGAGCGCCTCAATGGTTGTGTTCCCGTATTTGTGCGTAAGCTTAATCAAGGTGGTGGCATCGGGCACTTTTGCATCCAACGGTATGCGGCAAAACGTTCTCCACATCAGGGAATCAGATACTTCGTTTACCAACGCCTCGTAGCCGAGCTGGTAGCGAAACTTTAAATACATGAGGCGAAGGTATGTTTGAACAGGGAGCGTGGGCCTGCCGTTTCGCTCGGCGAACTTCTCTACAAACGGCGCTACAATAGCCTCGTCATCCAGCAGCACATCGACCCCTGTCAACTCTTCATTTAGTTCAAACACCTGCCGCGGCAAGAGTGCCTCACACAGATTCATCTGTACGGTCGCCTCTATTCTTAACATGTGCGCACCCCCTTGCCGGAGGCTCTCACTTCGGTCACAATAGGTGTCATAGGAATTCCTTTCTTAGGTTGTTATCTATCTTCTCTCAAAGTATAGATTCGTCATCTGAGCTGGGAATTCCTATTGTTTTGGCCTAAAAACTTATCATTAGTTACCCGACTTTTTCAGGGGGAACTAGCTAACATGGCAAGACCAACTATTGCAGCCACCTTAATCGACTGTAAGTACACTGTAGCGAAGATAAAGATCAGTATTGAGAGGATAGATGCCAGCGACAATCCAATAAGAGCTTCGCGCAAGACATATTTTCTGACGCTAAAGGCTTCTAAGGATAGGCTGCGGATAAAAATCGTCTCTGTTTGGGTGCCGACCGCATCGCTCATATAAACAATGGCAGGGATAAAAAATGCAAGAGCAAGTTCTTTCTGAAGTGTTTGCTCAAAAAAATCAACGACAATGGGTGCAAACATACCACCGATGAGCCCGAGGATAAGCCAGGGGATACGCAAACGCACAAGCTCTGATGTGCGTGCTTTTACTATGTCAACAATCGGTGGCACAGCATGGATACCGGATAAGTGCAGATAGTCCTCAACATTCTCATAATGAAGAATCGCGAGTATGCTATCGTGGTCGATTGCGCCTATGAACTTTCCTTCAGAGTCAACAACGGGTACCGCATCTAAGTTATTTGCTATCGACGTAATGACCACTTCTTCTTGGTCAACGTAAGGAGTCACCATCTTGATATCTGTGCGCATGATCTCAGACATAGTGTCCGTTGGTGATGCAGCATATAATTTCTCAATCGTAGCCATCCCAACCGGCTTTTGGTTATTATCGAGCACATAGATGTACGTAAGGGAGTCCCACCCCCTGGTAGACTCTGCTAGCCTTTGGAGTACGCTAGATGCTGTGTCGTCGGGTGTCGCTGTAGGAATGAATTCCTCGATATAGTTCCCAGCAGATTCGCGGGGATAAATAGAATTTCGTCTATTTAGCAAGCCCATGTTGCTATTTTACCCTATCTAAGTAGGTGATAATCTTTTGCAATATACATGTTTGTTTACCTATAAAACATCCTGCGGTAAAAAGTACCCACCGGCAGGCTAAGACGGACATGCTTTTATAGAAGCCCAATGGCAACAAGTTCGAAAAAGTCCTGCCCTAAGCGCTCAAGGTTATCCTTCCCGCATGGGCACCTTACTATCATTTATTAAGTTGATTAATCACTTGGAGGAAATAATCTCTCGAGGTGTTTATACGAGTTCGAAAATTGCCCGATCTGGGGAGCTGCAAAGGGTTAAAATTCTGGTTACTGAGCCATGTTTATAAATCACTACGTATAGGACTAAAAGCACAAAAGCGTAATTAGTTGACAACTCGTAGATTAAGCGTTAAATTAGTTGATATTGTAGCATAACATTATAAGCAGATCGTTACACCGGGTATATTAGAGGCAGCAGGAACTACAGGAGAAGCGCATGGATGAGAATATTTTAAAATATATAGCGACCAAGAGCGACCTCGAGAATCTCGTATCAAACGATGAATTCCGGCAGGCGCAAAATGAAATCTATAATCGCTTGGATGAGATAATAACGATAGTACGGCGTATGGACCAGGAACGGGTCTTTACCTTTGAGTATGTAAAAAGGGTCGAGGCCGATGTTGATAAGAATCGCCGGGAAATTGATCGCATTAAAGATATTCTGAAGATTAGCTAACAGCAGTAGCTCTCCCCACCATATCCTTTAACCCCAACGCCGCCTCTAGTATAATCAACCTATACATCAATACCACAACCAAAGGCTGCAAAGGTGAAGCTTACTGTCCTCGATGGGGCCAACTGCATAGGCGGAAACAAGATCCATCTAGAGACCGGTGGTGTGGGGTTCCTACTCGATTTTGGCCTTAACTACTCGACGTTTGGCCGGTATTACGAAGAATTCCTGCAGCCACGCGGCACACGCGGTATCTGCGATCTTCTTGCGCTCGACTTAATCCCGCGCATATCGAACCTCTACAGGGATGACCTTCATCCCGATGGGTTTGCGATACCAAACGCCAAAAGCCTTCCCATAGATGCCCTCCTGGTCAGCCACGCGCATATGGACCATACCGGGCACATTAGCCTACTAAAGCCTACTATCCCCGTCTACGCCTCGGGGATGACCGCGGTTATTATGAAGGCGATTCAGGATTGCGGGCAGTCGACGTTCGATAAAGAGATCGCGTATATATCACCTCGCCAGTGTGCGAATGGGGTGATAAAATCGGTTCCAAGGTGCCCGAAGGAGCTGCGGAATGTTGTCGTCACCGGTCAAGGGGATGTCAAAACACTCAACCAATTTTGGTTGCAAAGCTTCAGCAGCAGCAAAATCGTAGGCCCGCCGCTTGAAGCGGCCGCATCGACCATCAACGGGGTAGAGTATCATGCTTATCCGGTTGATCACTCTATCCTCGGCGCAACGGCGTTTTCCTTCAAGACCGATGCCGGGTGGGTTGTTTACTCGGGTGACCTGCGCCTACACGGCAACAACGGGCACCTTACGCGCGAATTTGTGAAGCAGGCCAAATCATTGAAACCCAGGGTGCTTATCGTAGAAGGCACGAACGCCAACGGAAAGACCAAAAAAACGGAGGCCGATGTCCTTACGAATTGCCTCTCGATTTTTGATGATTACAAGGGCAAGCTTGTGGTGGCGGATTTTGGTCCGCGCAATATCGAGCGGCTCATTACGTTTCGCGATATCGCACGGCAAGTCGGCAGGCGACTGGTGATTACCGCCAAGGATGCGTTTCTGTTGTATGCCATGCATCAGGCAGACCCGAGCATCCCCGATGTACTCTCCGATACCACTATTCTGATTTTCGAAGAAGTCAGGGGTGCCGAGAGGCTGTGGGAGAGGGATTTCATCCAGCAAATGTACGCCGGCAAATACATAAACGCCTCCGCCATCCGCTCATCCCAAGGCGATTACATTCTTGCGTTTAGCTTCTGGGATATCAGCCACCTGATTGACATCGCACCGGCGAGCGGGGCGTATATCTACTCATCATGCGAAGCGTTTTCGGAGGAGATGCAGATCAACACCTGGCGTCTCAGTAACTGGTTGCGGCTCTTTAAGCTCGATCCTATCGGCTTTAAGCTGCCCGGGAGCGATACCGGCGGGTTTTCGGATGTCGATTTTATCGAAGGGTACCACTCATCGGGCCATATCTCCGGCCCCGAGTTGATGGATATTGTCAGGGAAATCGAGCCCGAGATCGTTGTTCCGATACATACAGAAAACCGCCAGCTTTTCGTGGATGAACTTGGCAGCGACTTCGACATAATCCAGGCGAGGGATGGCCAGGAGATAATACTGCGCTAGCTTAGTCACCAGGAACATCCGCTTGACTTGGCACTTACCATACCTTGTTATACCTCATATTTGCCGTGGGCTTCTTTAGCAAAACCCTCCCTTACCAGCTCGTTCAGCACAGTACGGGCGTGCTCGATTGAAATACCGACATCATCGGCCACATCTTCGATGCCCGCGACCCCGCGTCGCAACACAACTCTTAACGTATCTGCCCGCAGCTTTCTATTTGACCCCTCGTATGGCGATTGTGCCTTATGATGCGCGCTCTTCCTGCTGGGGTTACCCCCGGTTTTCTTAAGCAGCACGCCGTAATCCATCAAGGCGTAATACCACTCACGGGGGTTCTCCCGGTCAACCGTTGCGTCGATAAACGGGAGCAACTCTTTATCCTTAACATCTACCTCGTCATGGAAGAAGAAATGGATATAGACCGCGCGGATGTTCGTCTCGATAAAGACCGTTGGCTGGTTGAACGCGAACGCGCGGATGGCGGAGGCGGTTGCAGGGCCGATGCCGGGCAATGTCTTTAATGTCTCGATATTTGCCGGCAGCTTGCCGTCAAATCCAGCAACGACCTTCTCGGCGGTGTTCTTAAGCGCGACAGCCCGCCGGTTATACCCGAGCCCCTGCCATACTTCCAGCACGTCACGAAGCGGGGCATCGGCAAGTGCCTCGAAACTCGGAAACAGGGCCAGAAACTGCCGGTACTTCTCCAGAACGCGAGGCACCTGGGTTTGCTGCAGCATAACCTCCGAGATCAGAATCCTGTAGGGGTCATTCGTTTCGCGCCAGGGGAGGACGCGGCCGCACTCTGCATAATAGGCCCAGATGAATTCGCGGAAAAACTCGAATACCGCATCCGTTGCGCCCTCTTTGTTGAATCGCTCTATGACATGTTCCTCTAACGCTTTGTACTGCTCAGTGCTCACAGCTTTTAAGTGTGCCATAAAGGCAGAAACATAACAAATCGCGTTTTATATCGAAGATAACCAAGTGGAAGGTAGGTCCCCAATCGGTTAGAATGAGGTAAATGCGATAAGGGAACCATCAAGAATCCAGGCATCACAACAAAACAAAAGCTATTAGGGAGGAAGAATGATCGTACCAGAAAAACTACCTGCATTAAAACTATCCGCATTTCTACTGGCGCTCCTGCTTATTCTCGGCGTTTTTGCCGTGACCGGGTGCAATGAAAACGGTAAGGATGGCAAACAGGCGAAAGCCCCGGCAACGACCGAGAAGTCAAAAGAGGTCAATGCCAACTGGACTATCAACGTAAACGACAAGCACACCATCGAGACACAGGGCTTGCCGATCGATTACTCGCTGCAGTTTACGGCCACAAAGGCCGGCGGTACCGACCCCACGGGTTTCTACAAGGGAACCGCGCACTTCACCGTGAAATCAGATTTCAGCAAGCTCAAAGGACTACCGCAGTCAATTATTAAGACGATGGGCGGCGTTGATGGAAAAGGGGATGCCAAGAACTTTACGTTTAAAATCATAACCTTTGCCGATGCGCGGAAGGGCGCGGCGAGCCACGGTTCTGTCGATAGCGACTTTACCCCGGCAACGCTGGTACCCCCGTCGAAAACAAAGACAACCGCAACATTACCCGAGCCGACCGAAGAAGATAAGGCCGTTGCGAACCCCGATTTCTATAGCTTTGGCTATATGGAGATGAACGGTATGGGCAAGCTTAATATTGAGGCCAAGGCCATCGGTGGCGAGCATGCCAAGTATTCGGACCAAAAATCCGCAACCGACAAAGTGGCTTTCAGCATGAATATAGTCGGCGCGACCGTCTATATCGATATCCCGAATGGCGGGAGATTTAAAGGCACCGTGACGGGTGATCCGATCAAGTAGCAAGTTTCTAAGCCATAGTCAGAAATGCCAGTGTCTCGATATGGTAGGTCTGGGGGAAGAGGTCGACCAGGCGAATCGACTCGATCTTATAGGTACCCGCAAGCCGCTTTATATCCCTGGCCAGGGTGGATGGGTTGCATGAGATGTAAACGATGGTGTTGGGATGCGCCTGCAGCAGGTTCTCGACGATTCTTGACGAGAGACCGGCTCGAGGTGGGTCGACGATAACGATATCAAACGGGCTGTACTTGCTTATATCATAGGCCTCCGCCGAAGCCCGGTAAAACCGCATGTTATGTACACGGTTTAACCGCAGGTTTCTTTTGCCATCCTCAACTGCAAGGGGGTTCTCTTCAACGGCGATGACCTCATCCGCATCCTGCGCGAGCGGAAGGGTAAAGTTTCCGGCGCCTGAGAACAGATCGAGCACCCGTTTCCCACTGAGGGGCTGAAATCTCTCCTTGATAAAATCGACCATCTGCTGGTTAAGTTTCCAGTTGCTTTGGAAAAAGCTCACCGGAGAGGCCGTATACGTTAATCCATCCAGGGGAAGGGTGAGGTACTGCTGGCCGTACTTGAGCATCTCGCGCCCCGTTTTTACAAATACCCCCTCAAAACAACATTCGAGCAACAGCTCCGCAAGGCTATCCCAGAAAAGCTGCTCGTGTTTTGCGCTAGGATTTGCTCTCACAGAAGCGTAAGCGCCATCGCCATAGGATATCTGAATCTCCTGGATATCCCTGAAAAGCTCGGGTTGGGTCGCCATAGCGCTTCGGACGCCCTTCAGGGCTTCGTTTATGGGTTCGATCATTAAAAGGGAATAATCGGTATCGATGATCTCGTTGCTCTTTTCCTTATAGAAGCCGATCAAACCGTTCTCGACCTTAAATTGTCCCCTGAAGCGATAATTCCAGATAGCGTCCTCGCTGATGATGGGTGTATCCAGGGTAACGATGACGTTGCCGATTCGCCGCAGGGCATCGGTGAGAACCTGTTGCTTCATCTCGACCTGTTCGCCGTAGGAGATATACTGAAACTGACAGCCGCCGCATGCCTCGGCTGAGGCATATTTCGGTTGTATTCTGTGCTCTGAGGGCTCGATGATGTTTTCTACCGATGCGAGGTAGTAGTCCTTTTTCTCCTCATTGATGGATACCTCGACCAGTTCGCCCGGTATCGCGCCCCGTATAAGGATGATCTTCGGGGCGGCCGTGGTGCGCCCGAGCGTATACCCACCGTAAACGGGGGGCCCGGCCCGCAATACGACGTTTTCGTGCGGTACGGTTTGCGCCATCGAAACCTCCTCTCGCCACCATATTCTTACCTAAAAGAGTCTTACACATAACAGCATATGTAATAAGTGGGTCGCAGGGCAAGGGGCAAAGGCGCGTGTCCCGACCCGCGCCTTTATCTTCATATCCTTTAGCTCAAGAGGACTTCCCTTAAGCGTGTGCTGTTAGGCAGCCTTCTCTCTATTCACGATGTCCACAATCTCAGGACAAAGAACGATGTCCTGAATCGAATCAAAACTGTCGTGCGAGCACGCATTCAAAAGGTCTTGTAGAACCATTGTGTGCCCAAAAACATTAACATTACGATTGCCTGCCTGGCTGATTAACGAACGTTTATCAACAGGGAAGTCTACACCCTCAAGAGCAGATGCGATACTGCTGTAAATCATCGTGGCAGACCTCCTTTCGATGCGAACAATGCTGAAGCATTGTGCATATGTGAAATTTACCCCGATATGTCGACTACAAACAAAACATGAGGTGCACGGTTTGCAAAAGAGCTGGTCACGCGTTTATTCGGGCTTAGCCGGTCTGATGAGCTGGTGTTTTGTTGCACCTGTTACCGGCATGGCTAGCGGCAACAGGTCGTGACGTGGATTATTTCGTCCTCCCGAACTGCTCTTTGGCGTGGTAGGAGCTTCTCACCAGGGGCCCGGACTCGACGTGCGAGAAGCCCATCTCGTTCCCGATTGCTTCAAGCTCTGCGAACTCCGCCGGCTCGTAGTATCGCGCGATGGGGAAGTGGGATACGGACGGGGCCAGATACTGGCCGATGGTCACGATATCGCATCCATGGTGACGCAAATCCGCCAGGGCTTCGATCAGCTCGTCTTTCTCCTCACCCAGCCCGACCATAATACCGGACTTGGTATGTCCCTTAAAACCCAGCCCTTTAGCGGTTTTAAGCAGGCTTAAAGAGCGTTCATAGTGTGCGACCGCCCTCACGGCGGGGTAGAGCCGGGGGACGGTCTCGATGTTGTGATTGAGGATATCCGGTCCGGCATCTATAACCGTTTGCAGCGCTCGCCAATCGCCGCCAAAATCGGGAACCAATACCTCTAGACCGCAACCCCGATTGAGGTTTCTTGTCGCCCGTATTACTTCGGCGAAGGTCGAGGCCCCGCCGTCCGGCAGGTCGTCCCTTGCTACCGACGTGATGACCGCGTAGCTGAGCCCCAGTGTTGCAATAGCTTGGGCGACGTTTGACGGCTCGTCCGGGTCGGGCGGGAGGGGTTTTCCGCTGCCCACTAAACAAAACCGGCAATTGCGCGTGCAGGTATCGCCAAGTATCAAGAACGTCGCCGTTTTGGCTTCAAAGCACTCATAGATATTGGGACAGCCTGCTTCCTCACAGACCGTATGGAGTTCCAGCCCCCGAAGGATATGTTTTACCTCCCGGTAGTTCGGACCATGCGAAACTCTAATCTTCAAGTGGAGGGGTTTCCGCTCATAACGCTGTGAGCTGTTATAACTATCAGTATAGGGCTCGACTATAGGTTTGTAGTTATCTGACATAATATTCCTTATCGATTGGCGTCTCGCCGAAGCCGATTTTGAGGATTTCATCACCCGGGATCGGGACCATATCTAAATGGAACACATGCCCGAAGTTCTCGATCACAAGATTGCGAACCAGTTCGAGCGGAACTTCCAGGCCGAGTAGTTTCGACATGGAAGTAACGCCTTTATCGTGAATCCCGCAGGGGATAATCCCTTCGAAATAGCAAAGATCGGTTGAGACATTAAGGGCAAAGCCGTGTTTAGTTATGCCGCGACTCACGCGAAGGCCGATTGCGCCGAGCTTCTCCAGCCCGAACCAGATGCCGGGATAGCCGGGCAATCTGTCGGCGTCTATACCGAACGCGCGGACTGTTCTCAGCAGGACCTCTTCGAGATTTCTGAGATAATACCTGATCATTGAGATGCCGCCGATCTCTATGATCGGATATCCCACCAGTTGCCCCGGACCATGGTAGGTCAACTGTCCGCCACGATCCGAATGAAAAAGCTTTACGCCCTTCATTTTCAGCTCCTCTTCCGTAAGGATGAGGTGTGAGGAGTCGAATCGCCTTCCGACCGTGTAGACATGCGGATGCTCTAAAAGAAGCAGCACGTCCGGCAGCTTTGATTCAGAGCGCATCGTCACCAGGTTCATCTGCAAATCGAGCGCGCTCTGATAATCGATTGTCCCAAGCTCTGCGACCAAGCACTTCATCTCAGACATTACATCACGCTCGCCAGGTCGGGGGAGAAATCCCAGGTCTCAAGGTCTTCTTTTATGCGATTAAGGAACTGGGTCGCCATCGCGCCGTCGATCAGCCTGTGGTCATAGCTAAGCGGCATGTAGACCATGCTGCGGATTGCGATGGCCTCATCGATGACGATCGGGCGCTTCTGTATACCCTCAAGGCTTAAGATCGCCACATTCGGCTGGTTTATAATCGGCGTCTGGATAAGCGATCCAAACGAGCCGGGGTTTGTAATCGTAAAAGTCGAGCCGGTTACCTCATCCAGCGTGAGCTTGCCTGCACGGGTTTTTTCCGCCAGCTCGTGGATGTGGTGGGCGAGACCGATCAGGTTCATCTCCTCGGCATGCTTTACCACCGGTACGATCAGCCCGTTCTCAACAGATACTGCGATCCCGAGGTTGACGTAGTCATGAAGCGCCATGTTGTGCTCATCGATGATACGCGCGTTGACCATAGGGAATTGGATAAGCGCATCTATGGTCGCCTTTGCGACAAAGGGCAAGAATGTGAGGGAGAAGCCCTCGCGTTTCTTAAAGGCCTCTTTTACCTTGTCGCGTTGCTTGGCCACATTGGTCATATCGACTTCAATGATGCCTGTGACATGGGCGGATGCGTGTTTGCTCCGCACCATGTGCTGGGCGATTTCACGCCGCAGGATATTCATCGGCATGATGCGCTCGTCCGGATATTCGGGGGCGGCGGCAACTTGGGGCGCGACTTCTTTCGCCGCCGGTTGCGGCTGGGCTTCCGCCTCCGGGGGTCCCGGCGCTTCGGCGGGTTTTGCGGCTTCCATAGCCGCCATTCCCGGAATCTCCCGTGATGACACTTCAGCCGACGGCATGGGGGCAAGAGAGATCGGCGGCGCTTCGGCTACCGGCGGTTTCGGGGCGCCGGGGGCCGCCGCTTTTTGCATATCGATGTAGCGCTGAACGTCTTGCTTGGTAATCCTGCCCCCGGCCCCGGTCCCCGTGACTTGCGACAGGTCAACATTATGCTCGCGAGCGAGCTTTCTTACGATCGGCGATACAAAGCCCACTGCTGGTGCTACTGTAGGCGGTTTTGCGGCGGGCATGGGTACTGCTTGTTGCTCCGCGCCTGCCGCCATAGCCACCGCCGGCGCTGGCTGTTCCGGGGCCTTAGCGGCCGGGGTTGGCGCCGCCGGAGCGGCCCCGGCCCCGGTTGCCGTTTCATCGATTAATGCAAGTTCGGCGCCGACGGGTACGGTCTCGTCCTCCGGCGCAACTATTTTTGCGACCCTTCCGCTGACAGGGGAGGGTATCTCGGTTTCGACCTTAGCGGTCGAGACTTCGACGATATTTTCATCTTTATTTACAAAATCGCCCTCGTGCTTGAGCCATTTCAGGATCGTCCCTTCAGTGACCGTCTCCCCAAGCCGGGGCATCGTCAACGCAACTGTCATAATCAACACCTCTAATATGCTGAAAGCTTATCTATTGCGGCCATTACATCGTCCACCTGGGGGAGGAAATAGTCCTCGAGGGGTGGGCTATAGGGAATCGGGGCATCCGGGGAGGAAACCCGCAAAATAGGGCCGTCGAGGTATTCAAACCCCTCCTCGGCGATGATTGCCGAGACCTCTGCGCCGATGCCGAGCGTCCGCGTGTCTTCATAGAGCATGATGGCTTTGCCCGTTTTTGCGATAGACTCCAATATTTGGATCTTATCCAGGGGATAGATGGTTCTCAAATCCAGAACCTCGACCGAGATGCCTTTTTCCTGGGCTTTATCTGCCGCCGCAAGGGCGATTTGCAGCATCGCGCCATAGGTGACGATGGTGACGTCGGTGCCCTGGCGCTGTACTTTGGCGACGCCGATGCGGCTGGCGTAGTCATCTACCGGAACCGGGCCCTTGAGACGCCGGTACAGGTACTTGTGCTCGAAATAGACGACCGGGTTGTTATCCCGTATCGCTGCTTTTAAGAGCCCTTTTGCATCCCACGGGGTGCCGGGGACGATGACTTTAAGCCCCGGGACATGGGCGAACCATCCCTCGGGGCTCTGGCTGTGAAACGGCCCCGCCCGCAAGCCCGCACCGGAGGGGGCGCGCATGACCATAGGAACCGCGTCGCGGGTGCGGTAATGGATCTTGGCCGCGACATTGACGATCTGGTCCCAGGCGCAGTGGATGAAGTCGGCGTACTGGTACTCGACGATCGGGCGCATCCCCATAAGGGCCGCCCCGACCGCCATCCCGGTAAATGCCTCTTCCGCGATAGGCATGTCGATGATGCGCTCCGGGCCGAATTGGTCTATCAATCCTTTCGTGACTTTAAACGCACCACCGTAGGCGCCGATATCTTCGCCGACCATGAAGACGTTCGGGTCGCGCTCCATTTCCTCCCTGAGGGCTTCGGTTATCGCGTCGATAAAGAGCATCTCTTTTGTCTCTCTGTGGCCGTCGCCGCTTACGTTGCCGGATACCGGCATCTGGTTACTCGGCGTAGACATCTTCGATCGCCTCCTTCGGTTCCGGATAGGGGCTTGCCTCGGCGAAGTTCACCGCATCTTCAACCACGGCGTTTATCCGGTCGATGACCTCTTTCTTGGAGTCCTCGTCGAGAAACCCTTTCTCGGTGAGGTAGGCTTCAAAGCGAACGATGGGGTCGCGCTTTGTCCAGAGGTCGAGTATATCTTTGGCCACGTAGGTGGCGGGGTCGTGCCCCGCGTGGCCGCGCATTCGCATGGTTTTGGCTTCGATGAGCGTAGGGCCACCGCCGTCACGGGCCCGTTCAACCGCTTTCTTGGCCTCCTGGTAGCACTCGATGACGTCGTTGCCGTCGACGATTACCCCCGGCATCGCATAGGCGACCGCTCGGTCGGCGACGTTTGCGACTTTCATCTCTTTATAGACCGGGGTGGAGTAGGCGTATCCGTTGTTGATGACGACGAAGACGACCGGTAGGTTTTGCACCGAGGCCACATTGAGCGCCTCATGCCAGTCGCCGACATTTGCCGCACCCTCGCCACAGTAGGCCATCGCGATTCGCGGCTCTTTTCGCAGCTTAAACGCGAGCGCCGCACCTGCTGCAACCGGGTAAAAATCGGGGAGCATGCTGACCGTGGCAAAGGTACCGCGCCTTAAATCTCCCTGGTAGTTATCCTCACCCTTGCCGTGCGTGATGCTGTTTGCACGCGCGTAGTGCTGTAAGAACACTTCCCGGGGGGTTATCCCTCTCGGGAGCTGGGACATCATGTCCCGGTGGGTTGGGGCAAGCATATCGCCTTCCTCGAGGGCAAAGGAGGCGCCGATTTCAATGGCTTCCTGCCCGGCGCCGAGATAGATGGCCCCCGGCAGCCTGCCGCCTTTATAGAGAAGGTTGAGTCTATCCTCGATCGCGCGCCCGAGACGCATGAGATAATAAACGTCCATCAACTCTTTTGTTCCCAGTTCTAACGGTTTTACCTGCATATATACCTCCGGTCTCTATAATGAATGCAATGGTTTTCCGGCCAGCTTGAGCGCGGCTTCTCCAATCGCCTCGGTAAACGTCGGGTGGGGATGGAGGAATTGGGCTACGTCCTCGGCGGTCGCTTCCCAGTTGGTGATAAGCATCGCCTCCGGGATGAGATCGACCACGTCGGGGCCGATAAGGTGCACGCCGATGATCGGACCGCCTTTTACGGAAACCATCTTTGCAAAGCCGATATCCTCTTTATTTATGGCCGAGCGCGATATCACCTGGAAGGGAAGACCCACCGTTTCGATATCATAGCCCGCCTCTTTCGCCTCGTCCTCCGAATATCCGACTTTTGCAAGTTGGGGATATCCAAACGTATAGATCGGGATCTGCCGCAGGTTAAGCGGCGGCGGGTTTATGCCGGCAATCGTTTCGGCGGCGTGAATCCCTTCCGAGAAGGCGAAGTTGGCGTATTGCGGGTTATGGGTGACGTCGCCGACCGCGTAAACTCCATCAGCCCCGGTTTTCATGTCGGGGCCGGTCTTTATGAATCCATCTTTCGTATCGATGCCGAGGGAATCGGTATCGATACTCTCAAGGTTGCCGACCCTGCCGGCCGTGACCAGCAATGTATCCGATCTGATCGTCTGCCCCTCATCGTTCTTCGATATCTCGACCTCAATCCGGTTGTCGACACGCACGGCGGCCTCGACCTTTGAGCTTGTGTGTATGGCGATTCCGCGCTTGCTGAAAGCCCGTTCCAGGTATTTTGAGATGTCTGCGTCGTCGCGGGGGATAAGACGAGGGGAGCGCTCGACCAGCGAGACCTCCGAGCCCAACGACCTGAACAGCGAGGAGAACTCGACGCCGTATGCGCCGCCGCCGATTATGGTTATCGATTTCGGCACCTCGTTTATTTCGAGCGCCTGTGTCGTGTTCATGGCGATAGTCTCGTCTTCGGGAAGCACGGGGAGGGTCAGGGGTTGGGAGCCG
>NZ_JBTSLF010000061.1:0-14760 GCF_054640775.1 Candidatus Aquicultor sp.
GAGAGATTATCGGCGGCATGGAGATCATCCGGGAGATTACCCAGGAGAAACAAGCTTTAAGTCAGATTAAGTCTGTGGTTGACAAGCTCAACAGCTCATTTAACGACCTTTCTACTAATGCAGATCAAATCACGGCTGTTACGATGCAAATAAGCTCGGCCATCGGTCAGGTTGCGCAGGGCGCCTCAGAGCAATCTGAAGCGGCAAGCAAAGCCGCAGGTTCCGTTGATTATGTCTCGGGCTCGATCAACGCCATGGTAGAAAGCGCAGAAGACCAAACCAAAAGCATCGCAGACTTGACCAACGGCATCAACGATATCATCGAAGTCATCGACGATATCGCAAGCCAGACCAACTTACTTGCTCTTAATGCCGCCATCGAGGCAGCAAGAGCAGGAGAGCACGGCAAAGGCTTTGCGGTAGTTGCAGATGAGGTAAGAAAACTCGCCGAGAGAAGCGCCAAAGCAACGGGTGAGATCGGTGATTTGATCCAGGAGATCCAGGAGAAGATCGGCGGGATTACCGAAACTAATACCGCAAAGACCAGAGAGGTGGCGTCTGCAACGTCTGAGCTGGTTGCGGCTGTAGATTCTATTGCGGCAACCTCGCAAGAATCGGCGGCCTCGGCCGAGCAGGTCTCGGCCTCCGCTCAGGAGCAAGGTGCGACGATAGAGGAAGTCACATCCTCCATCCAAGATCTAGCGGCTGTTGCCGGCGAGCTTAATAGTTTGCTGGAAGGCTACAAGATCGCGTAAGGTATCCGGCAAGGACCGGCCGTATATTTATTAAATCGATATGTGAAGGTGGGAGTATAAAAAGCTCTCACCTTTTCTGTTACTATGGGATGGGTATGGATTGTATTGAAAACGGGAGAGAGGGGTATGATTCTTTAGGATGTTCAGTATGAGATATTCTCCAGAGAAAACCGGTCTTATAATGTTTGCGGCAAGTCTTGCTATCGGACTTGTTATTTTTCTTGCCTTCGGATTCCCGGCCGGGGTGTTTTCATCGGGCAAAGGGTTGGTAAACTCATTTACCGGCTCGCCGTTCGGGTGGGTGGCCCTCTTTGGCGCCATGCTGGTCATCGCATCACCCCTCATCGGCCTCAGCATATGGGCCTATGACCGGGCTATTCGGGCAGAGATCGAGCGCCAGCAAAAGAAAAAGTCTACGGACGAAACCCGTCTTCGCCGGCTTAAATAACCGCAACCCTTTAAAAACTCACACGCTTGTCACAATGTTTCCTCCCACGGTGTTATATAGGTGAAATCGAAACGTAGGAGCGATCGTGATACGTAAAAAGAATCCTGAAGTAGTAATCTCAACGGATAATTTTGATTTCAAAGAGCTTTTTAACGCGAATTACTCGATGGTCTTTCGCCACCTCATGCTCATTGTAGGTGAGCTTGCGGTCGCCGAGGATCTCGCACAGGAGACGTTTATAAAGCTCTACGAAAAGCCGCCACAGGAATTTACCAATCTTGCCGGTTGGTTGATGAGGGTTTCGACGAACCTTGCTTATAACTACTTGCGCGGCGAGAAAAACCGCAAGAAGAGGGAGTCCATGGGCGAGCTGGTGGGCGAGCCATTTGACGAAGATTTCTTGCGTTCGAGCGAAGCACTTGAGGTGCGTAAGGCGCTTAAACTTCTGGACGAAAAACACAGAACCTGCCTTATCCTTAAGTTTTCCGGTTTCAGCTACGATGAGATCGCCGGGATAACCGGTATCAATAAAAAATCCGTCGGCAAAACTCTGGCAAGGGCGCAGGAAAAGTTCCGGCGGGTGTATGAGAGGAAGAGAGAACATGTGCTATGACGAGGGCACGCTTCGGGCCTACCTCGACCGTGAACTTCCGGGCCGGAAACGCTGGGAGATAGAAGCACATATCGCGACATGCAGCAGGTGCGCCGGGCAGGCCGCCCGGCTGCAGGATGCAAGTCTGCTCGCAGATACAAGCTTGACGGCCCTATCGAGAGAGATCAATAAACAGGGGAATTCCACCGAAGCGGCATGGACGCGTCTGGTACAAGATAAGCGTTTCGGCGCCCCGGCAGATACGAAAGGAGTTTACACAATGCTAAGCAGTAGACTAAAGCTCGTGCTGGTGCCGCTGGCTGCGGCCGTAGCCATTGCCGTGGCGCTCAGCTTTGCACCGGTACGCACCGCAATGGCGGATTTCTTGAATGTCTTCAGGGTAGATAAGGTCGAGACCATTACCATAACCGAGAAAGATATAAACGAGCTTCGCAGAGCCAGCAACAATGGCGGCAACGTTGATATCAAGAATTTCGGTAAAATCGAGACAAGCGGCATCGACCGCCGTGCACCACAGGAGACTACTCTCGACGGAGCGAAAAAAGCGGCTGATTTTGAGCTGAAGCTTCCCGCAAGCGTCGAGAGAGCGGGAGTACCCAAGTTTTCGGTAATGCAAGGGACATCGACCAGCCTTACGCTCGATGTTCAAAAGGCGAATGCGATAATCAAGGCGTTCGGCGGTACGAACCTGTTGCCAGCCGGGCTTAACGGTAAGAAATTCACGATGACGACTTCGGCGGCAATAATGGCTAATTATCCGAGGGAGAACGCCAGCCCGCTAATGATAGTCCAAAGCAAGAGCCCGGAAATCGTCTTCCCGGAGGGCGTAGACCCTAACGTGGTTCGCGATGTCTTGCTGAGCCTGCCCATCCTTCCCGATGGAATCAGGCAGCAGCTCGAGGAGATCAATGATTGGCAGCATACCTTGCCGATTCCTGCGGTTGAGGGATACACCAAGACCGAGCAGGTAAAGGTCAATGGGGCTGATGGGGTTTTCATGACTATGGATAAGGTGAAGGATAAGAGAATCAACGTTAATAACGCAAGCACGTTGATATGGCAGAACGACGGAATCGTCTACGGCATCAGCGGCGAGAACATAGGTCTGGACCAGGCCCAGGCTATCGCGGCCTCGATGAAATAACACTACATAATGCAAGATTGAGGGGCCGGGCCTGTCCCGGCCCCCTTTTAATGTTATGTGCTCTGTGATAAGGTACGGGTTGCTATGGCGATAAATGCGGTTATTGAGACCAAAGACCTTACAAAACTATACGGTAAGAAAGTTGGATGCGAGAAGATCTGCCTCACGGTCGACGAGGGGCAGGTATTCGGTTTTCTCGGGCCGAACGGTGCGGGAAAGAGCACCTTTGTAAAGATGTTGATCGGTCTCATCAAGCCGACCTCGGGAAGCGCCAGGCTCCTCGGATCGCCGCTCGGCGATGTGTCTGCCCGCAAGCGGATCGGCTTTCTGCCGGAGAACTTCCGCTACCAGGATTGGCTAACCGGGCGCGAACTCTTACGGTATCATGCCGCCCTCGCCCTGGTGCCGAAAGAACAACGCAAGGCCCGCATCGATGAAGTGTTGCGCCTAGTAAAGATCGAAGGGGCGGCCGATTCGAAAATCCGCACGTATAGCAAAGGAATGCAGCAGCGTATCGGAATCGCCGCCGCATTAGTATCCGACCCCGACCTCTTATTCCTGGATGAGCCCACCTCGGCGCTTGACCCAATCGGGCGCATGGAAGTGCGTGAGATTATCTCAAGTTTAAAGGAACGGGGAAAAGCGGTGTTCTTAAACAGCCACTTACTCAGCGAGATCGAGATGATTTGCGATAAGGTCGCCATCATCAAGAGCGGCAGGATCGTCGAGAGCGGCACGCTCGATGACCTCTTAAGGGGTAAAGTCGAAGTCGAGATAACCGCAGGCAACCTCAACGGTTTTTTTGGAGACGACTTTGCACGGTTCGGACGGGTTCTAAGCAGCGAAGGCGATACTGCATTGGTCGAGCTTAAAAATGAAGACATGATTCCCGAGCTTGCTGCACAGATCGTAGCCGGTGGCGGCAAGCTCTATAACTTAAGCCGCAAGAAACGCACGCTTGAAGAACTGTTCATGGGCGTGGTCAGGGACGGTGATTCGTAATGCTTACTATCGCGAGTTTGACGTTTAAAGAAGCCTTAAGAAAGAAGATACTGGTCGCGGCGCTGGTACTCACACTGTTATTCCTTGTGGTCTATGGGGTAGGACTGCATTTTATCAGCAGTGAGCTTTCAGCCCAGGAAACTCACTGGCGGACATCCGGCGCAAGCTTTTCGCAAGTAGAGACTAACATGATGCATGAGACCACGAGGAAGGCCTTCCTGCTGCTGGGCATCTATTTCGCAAGCTCAATCGTATCGCTGCTGGCTATCTTCTCAGCTGTAGGGTCGGTATCGTCCGAGATCGAAAACGGGATGCTGCATGCGCTTCTCGCAAAACCTATAAGGCGACGCAGCGTCATCCTTGGTAAATTCACCGGGTATGCGCTTATGCTCGCGCTCTATGCCACGCTTCTCTTTGTCTCGATTCTGGGGCTAAACCACTTTATCTTTAAGAGCAGCCTTAGCGGAACCCTGCCCGCAGTAGGGTTGTTCATCCTGGAGCCGCTTGTCCTGCTTGCTATCACGATTGCCGGGAGCACTAAGTTCTCGACGCTTGCCAACGGCATCATTGCGTTTATGGTCTACACAATCGGGGTCATCGGCGGCATGGCCGAACAGGTGGGCGCTATGGCGCAGATAAAAATGCTGGTCACCTCGGGTGAGGCGATAAGTCTTTTTATGCCGGTCGATGCGCTCTACCGCATGATAGCCGTCAACATCACCGGACCGTCAGCAAATCCGCTCTCAAATTTCGCGTTTGGGCCTTTTGGCGCCGTGTCCCAGCCGAGCAATGCAATGGTCGTCTACGCTTTCCTCTACATAGCTGCGTTTGTGCTGATTGCCGTACGCGCGTTCTCTAAAAGAGATCTCGGATAACAAAGAATATATGGATTAACTCAGCGCCATGACGATCGCACGTTTGACATCGCTTATTTGCTCCTCGTCGGAGAGTTTCTGTCCGAAGGTATCCCAGACATAGAAGACATCGATGACCTTATCGACGTTTGTCGAGACCTTTGCCAGGTGGATGTCGAGGTTAAGCTCAAACATCACCCTGGTAATGGTGTACAAAAGACCGATCCTATCCTGGGCGTGAACCTCGATGATCGTATAGAAGTCCGAGGATGAATTATTGATTTCGACTTCCGGGGATTTGCGCAAGACATCTTTTCCCCGGTAGTTCTTCGCTTTCTCGGCGATGCGGTACTCGAGGGCGATTTTGCCTTCAAGAGCGCGGTTGATATCGCGCCGGATTCTTTCCAATTTGTCTTCGCTTATGGAATTCTCGAAATACCCCTCGACCTTGAATATGTCGAGCGCAGTGCCATCGGACATGGTGTAGACCTGCGCGCCGAGAATATTGACGCCGTTGAGCGCAAGCGCACCGGATACCTTAGAAAAAAGTCCGGGCTTATCTTTTGCGATTAATGTGAGTTCGCACACGCCTTCCTTTTTTGCCGCGGTAGTTGAAATGCCTTCGCTGTGGTTTCGCATCAGCTCAAAGTGCCCGATAATATCTTCGCTCGACTGGGCGAGCAGGTAGGAGTGCGGCAGTTGTCTCATAAAGAGGTCTATCTGCTCTTCGGGATAGCTCTTCAGAAGGGCCGCTTTTGCCTTTGCTGCGGTCTTTCGCAACTGTCCGATGCTCTTCTTACTGGTATATTCACCGCTGTTGATAATGTGGAGCGCCTTTGAAAAGAGTTCCCGCAGCAGATTATCTTTCCAGGTATCCCATGCTTTAGGCCCTGTTGCGAGCGAGTCTGCGATTGAGATGAGGTAGAGCATCTTCAGCCGTTCCTCATGGACGATTATTTCGGCCAGGTCGATGATCATGTTCTCGTCGTTAAGATCGCGGCGCATCGCCACATCCGAGAGGAGCAGGTGATGTTCGACCAGAAAGCTCACGGTTTTGATATCCCGTGAGTCCATGCCCATCCGAGCGCAAACCTCTTTTGCGATTCTGGCGCCGCGTTTGGCATGGCCCTTACCCGAGCCTTTACCGATGTCATGCAGGAGTGCCGCAATAAGCAGCAGGTCCTTGTGCTCGATCTCCTCGTAAATCTGCTTGAGCAGGGGGTTACTCGTACTATAGGCCCCCGAGCCCATCTTTTGCACCTCGGCGATCGTTAAAAACATGTGCATATCCACCGTATAGAGATGGTAGGAGTCGTATTGCGGTAGGCAGCGAACATGCGACCACTCAGGGATGTAGCGGCTTAATACTCCCAGGTAATCCATAGTCTCGAGGATGGGGAGCGCCGCCTCACCGGCCTTTAATATATCGACGAAGTCACCGAGCATCTGCTGTGTCCAGGCCACGGGAGTGTTGTTTTCATCAAGGCTTTTTCTGATCACACCCAGGTTTTTGTAATCGATCGAGAGATTCTCGGTGATCGCCCGCTTAAATAGGCTAAGTTCCAGGCCGGGGTGCTCGATGATAGCCGCAGGACTTGTTAGGGAGAGCTTGCCGTTCGACATGACAAGGCCGTCTGTCGACCCGTGTCTTAGAGCGGCAGCTTTAAAGCCCCTCTCCTTCAAGAACGCGTCTTTAAGCTGTCCGCGCAGCGACCGTGCAATCAGCTCGATGGCGCTCGCGTGGGTGTAAAACGAGCGCATAAACCGTTCGGTGCCCGAGATGCCGTTCTCGTTTCTAAACCCGAGCACTTTCGATATCTCCTCTTGATATTCGAAGAAGAGCCGGTCGTTTTCACGCCCCGTTATGTAATGCAGGTGGTTTCTAATGAGCAGCAAGAACTCAAATGCCTGCTCCAGCATTTTTGCATCAAATTCGGTAAGGTAACCCCCGGCAATGAAATCCTTAAGTGAGGTATAACCGAGGAGCCCCCTTGCGGCCCAGAGGATTGCATGGATATCGCGCAGGCCTCCTTCGCCTTCTTTAATATCCGGCTCAAGCAGGTAGGCGGTCTGCCCGAATTGTTTGTGGCGCACTTCGTTCTCTTTGAGTATCGCCTGAAAGAAGCGCTTGCCGCCCCTTGAGCGCAGTTGCCTGATCATCCCTTCCTCAAGGTCTACAAGCAGCGCACCGTTTCCGGCTATAAGGCGACCGTCGAGAATCGATGTCTGTACCTCTAAATCAGTGGCCGCCATAGAGAGCGTTTCTTTAACCGTACGCGTGCCGTGTCCGACCTGCAAGCCCAAGTCCCATAGGGGATAAAAAATCCCTTCGGCAATACGCTTTAGGGACATTTTATCCTTCATCCGGTGAAGGACCATGAGATCGATATCTGAGAAGGGGCAAAGCTCGCGGCGGCCATAGCTGCCAAGGGCTATCACTGCGATGTTTTCCGTCGCGCCGCTTTTTAATCCGGCTTCACTCAATGCCTTGTCTGCCAAGGCTTTTATGATGTCGTCAATCAAATCCGAGTGCTCGTTGGTAAAACCGCGCCCGGAGGGATGCTTCGTATACTCCTGCTTCAGCCTTTTCAGGCCTTCTGCATAAAACAGATTAATATCTTCTATATCTCTTTTATCTTTATTATTTTTTATATCTTCTGCAGGGTCTGCCAATGCGGCCCCACCTTTATACTGGATTCTAACGTACTAGATCGCGTCGTTTCCGCGCTCGCCGGTGCGGATGCGGACGACGTCTTCAACCGGAAGAACAAATATCTTGCCGTCTCCGATCTTGCCCGTGCGCGCCGATTCCATAATCGCATCGACGACCCGGGGGGCAAGCTCTTCGGTCACCATGACCTCGATTTTAACTTTCGGAACAAAATCGACGCGGTACTCGGCGCCGCGGTAGACCTCGGTATGTCCCTTTTGCCGCCCGAAGCCTTTTACTTCGTAGGCGGTAAGTCCCTGCACGCCCACTTTGCTAAGGGCGTTTTTTACGTCGTCGAGCTTAAACGGCTTAATAATGGCCTCTATTTTTTTCAACTGACTTCATCCTCCTTCGCGGGAACACAACAGTTTATTTAAGGTGTCTCAGTCGACGCCGTTGATACTTGAGGCGCCGGGTGGACATCGAACGCGCCCGAGCTTACAAAGCCCCCGGCGCTTCCACTAAGACCTGAGAGGTCATAGCCGACCTCGCTGTGTTGCGAAAGGTCAAGACCTGTGATCTCATCTTCTTCATCGACGCGTACGCCGATAAGTTTATCGACTACCTTAAATATAACCATGCTCGCGATAAAAGAGAACCCCACAACGACGACTACGCCCAGTGCTTGTATCCCGAGAAGGGCAGCATTGCCGAAAAATAGACCGTTGCCGGCGGTGCTGTTTATCGCGGCCGACGCGAATAAGCCGGCGGACAACGTCCCCAGGATTCCACCTACACCGTGTACACCGACGACATCGAGTGAATCATCGTAGCCGAACTTAAACTTTAATGAAATGGCGTAGTAGCACACAATACCTGCAGCCAGGCCGATTAAAATCGCCGCGGAGGGACTGACGTATCCTGCCGCGGGCGTGATTGTTGCAAGACCCGCGATTGCGCCGGTCGCCGCCCCGAGCGTGGTAGGTTTACCGCCCTTTAACCACTCGACGACGACCCAGCTTACGGTCGCCGCGGTCGCCGCGATGTGCGTTGTCACAAATGCGTTGGTTGCAAGGCCGCCGGCCGACAGCGCGCTTCCCGCGTTAAAACCAAACCACCCGAACCAGAGGATTCCGGTACCGATGAGGGTAAGCGGGAGGTTATGCGGGATGATCGGCTCCGTGCCGAATCCCCTTCGCTTGCCGGTAAATATAGCCGCCGCAAGCGCCGCCGCACCCGAACTCGCGTGAACGACGATTCCGCCTGCGAAGTCGAGAACACCGAGTTCGCGCAGCCATCCGCCGTTACCCCAAACCCAGTGGGCGACGGGTAGGTAAACGATGATGAACCACGCGATTGTAAACGCCAAGAACGAGCTGAACTTCATCCGCTCCGCGAACGCACCCGTGATAAGGGCGGGCGTGATGATCGCGAACATCGCTTGAAAAATCATAAACGCTTCGTGGGGGATGGTCGGCGCATACGCAGCGTTCGGCGCCAGTCCGACCCCTTTTAGTCCGATGTAACTTAAATCGCCGATGAGTCCGAACTTGTCGGGACCGAAGGCGAGGCTGTACCCGAACAGCATCCATAAAAGATTGATAATGCCGAGGATGATAAAGCTCTGCATGATGGTGCCGAGTACGTTTTTGGTTCTTACCATACCGCCATAAAAGAGAGCGAGCCCCGGGGTCATAAACATGACCATAGCAGCGCAGATAAGAATGAAGGCGGTATCGCCCGTGTTAATGTTTTGCATGGTATCCCTCCATCTTTAAAGGCGCGCAAGCATAACCAATCATCCACCCGAACGGACGAAACGGTTCCCGAACTGCTTGTCTGCTGCACCTATCTGACGACCAGATACCAGGCCTGGCTAAGTTTATTCTACGCATAAATTGTTACGCCGGTGTTTCTCTAAGATTAAATCCTTGTTTCTTTAAGGTTAAATGCATGTTACGGAAAGGCCGTTCAAATATTTGTGAAAATTATCTCTTGACGAAAGGAAAGCAAACTGGCATAACCACACCAACCAGTCGGTATAATTTTAAGGTACCGTGCTGGGATTAAAGCCTTAAACCACACTGATACGGCTGACACAACCATAGACGATCTCAACGACGACCTCTTGTTCAGAGGCTTGCCGTAAACACTTACAAGGAATTACTTGCAAAACTACATAACAAGGAATTACCTGCAAGATGCAAAAACACAAGAGGGCCCAGCAAAAGCTGGGCCCTCTATTTTGTGGCAGATGCTTTTAAAATAGAGAGAGCCGGAAAGCTGATAAATTGAAATCTGACCTGAACCGATATATATTGGTAGTGAAAGGTAAGCCCCGAGAGTTCATTTTTAACGTTAAGTGGCGCATTGCGAAAATCGGAGCGCTTGATTGGATCATTATGAAAAAAGCAAAAACCAATTCCGAAACAAAAGAGAGGCTAATCGTTGCGGCCCAGCAATTAATGCAGACGAAGGGATTTGTCGCAACGTCTGTAGATGAGATTTGCCAAACGGCAGGCCTTTCAAAGGGAAGCTTTTTTCATTATTTTAAGAGCAAAGAAGACATAGGAAAAGCTGTATTGGACCACTATTCCTCATCGATTTACCATTTGATCGAAACAGAAGGATGTTTTAGTGAGAGCGACCCGCTCAAAAGCGTCTACGAAATTATCGATCTCTATATCATAGTAAGCACAAATCCCGAGCGTCAAACGAATAGTATAGTCGGTAGCTTTGCCCAGACGCTCTCCCAAACACACCCGGAAATTCGTGAGATATGCGGCAATCACTATAGCTGGCTCGCCGGGACAATAAAACGGTATCTGGATGAAGCGAAAGCAAAATATGCGCCGGAAGCTGTTATTGATACTCGAAGTTTAGCTGACTATTTTATCGCGACTTTCGAGGGCTCCTTGATCCTGGCAAAAGCCACGTTAGATCAAGGTGTGATCCAGAGAAATCTTCTCCTTTATCGCCAGCATATACATGATTTATTTGAAAAGTAACTTCGCGTGCAGCCGTGCGCTTAAGATTAAAACCCAAAAAGGGGCGGTTCGGGCCGCCCCTTTTTGCATGGAGGGATCTCCATATCTATAACCTTAAGCAAATCTATTGTATTGGTTAAATCGCATCGTTGCCGCGTTCGTTGGTACGAATCCGGATCGCATCCTCAACGGGAAGGATGAATATCTTACCATCGCCGATCTTGCCCGTCTTTGCTGCATCCATGATGGTATCTACTACTTGTGATGCAAGGTCATCCTCAACCAGGACTTCGAGTTTTACTTTCGGTACGAAATCTACCGTATACTCAGCACCCCTGTATACCTCGGTGTGGCCTTTCTGCCGGCCGAATCCCTGGACTTCGGATACGGTAAGACCTTTTATGCCGATACCGCTCAGGGCATCTTTTACTTCGTCGAGTTTAAACGGCTTAACTATTGCCTCGATTTTTTTCACCGGTACCCCTCCCTATTGCGGCTTACTTGCCGGGTTTGCCTGCATTGCAAAGCTTGTCTCGGGCTTAAGGACCGCCGAGCCGGGTATTCCATGCTCCATGGTGCCGCCGCCGAATCCTCCAAGCGCATAGCCTGTCTCGTTGTGCTGCGAGAGATCGAGGCCGGTAACCTCGTCTTCCTCGCTGACCCTAAGACCCATAACCGCATCGATAACTTTTAGGATTATTGCAGAACCTATGAATGAGTAGCCTATGGTAACCGAGATAGCGATCAACTGAATAAGTAGTTGTTTCGGGTTGCCGTGTAAGAGGCCGTTAAACCCGGCTGAGTTGATCACCGTAGTCGCGAACACACCCGTCAGCAGTGCTCCAATGATTCCGCCTACACCGTGTACTCCGACAACATCAAGTGAGTCGTCGTAGCCGAGTTTAAACTTGAGACCGACCGCCAGGTAACAGACGATGCCCGCTGTAAAGCCGATGGCTACTGCGGCCAACGGGCCTACAAAACCTGAAGCTGGTGTGATGGCAACAAGTCCTGCGACCGCTCCAGAGGCCGCACCAAGCGTTGTGGGCTTTCCGGTCTTGATCTTCTCGATAAGCAACCAACCAAGTGCTGCAGTGGCCGATGCAATGTGGGTCACAACAAAAGCTATCGCAGCCAGGCCACCCGATGTAAGGGCGCTTCCTGCGTTAAACCCGAACCATCCAAACCAGAGGATGGCGGCACCCGTAAGCGTCATCGGAAGGTTGTGCGGGGACATGGCCTCTTTGCCGAACCCCTTGCGCTTGCCGATAATAATCGCCGCCGCAAGCGCCGCAAATGCCGCGTTGATGTGGACGACCGTACCGCCGGCGAAGTCGAGTGCGCCAAGGTTTCTGATCCAGCCGTCGACACCCCATACCCAATGGGCGACTGGGCTGTAGATAAACGTCATCCATGCGATCATAAATACTAAAAATGAACTGAATTTGATTCTTTCGGCAAAAGCGCCGGTAATAAGGGCGGGTGTGATGACGGCGAACATCATCTGAAACGCCATAAAGAGAATATGCGGTATGGTCGCTGCATAATCCGCATTTGGCGCCATCCCGACACCCTTAAGCCCAATCCAGCTTAGGTCCCCGATTATATGAAATTTGTCGGGTCCGAACGCTAAGCTATATCCGTACAGTATCCAAACGATTGTGCCTACGCCGAGCATGATAAAACTGTGCATCAATGTGCCGAGTACGTTTTTGTTGCGGACCATGCCCCCGTAGAATAGCGCGAGCCCCGGTGTCATAAACATAACCAAGGCCGTCGATATCAACATCCATGCGGTATCGCCGGTATTGATATTTTGCATTGTAAATCCCTCCATTCGAAAAATTAAAGTCTTTTTCACAAACACTTCACAGCTGCTGTTGAGTTAATAATAGCCATCTAGTGTTTCAGCGAAGTTTCGCTCCCATTAAATATGTGTTGCATTCCGGTTACGAATTTATTTCTACCAGGTTGATGGGAAGTTAACAGAGGCCAGAGATTTGACTTATTTTCAGCGAGCATCATTGCGTCTATCCTCACCCCGCGCTGCTGAATACGCTATAATCACTTCATGGATACACTTCAGGGATTACGGATGTGCCCGCTTTTTGCGGGGCTGCCGGAGGATAATCTTAAAGAACTCAGCACGATAGTGATAGGTAAGAAATTCACCCGTGGCGAACTTATTTTCTCTGACGGTGATGCCGGGGAAGGCTTCTATATCGTCGTTCACGGGCGCGTGAAGCTTTTTAAGCTTGGAATGGACGGGCGGGAGCAGATCCTGCATTTCGTTTCAAACGGCGACCCCTTTGGCGAGGTAACGCTTTTCTCCGGGGTCTCGTATCCCGCGTTTGCGAGAGCCGTTACCGATCTCGAAGTCATGTTCTTTAAACGTAATGATTTTGAGGCCCTTGTTCGACAAGATCCGCAGCTCAGCCTCAATATGATCGCTATTATGTCTCATCACCTCCGCCGGTTTGCAACGCTGGTGGAAGAGCTATCCCTCAAGGATGTACCGGCGCGCGTTGCGAAATACCTCCTGGATAGCGCCACGCGGAGCGGCCGCACTGTCGCTTCCGGAATCGAGTTTGACCTCGATATAAGCAAGACAGAACTCGCCCAGCGCCTCGGTACGATCAGCGAAACCATTTCCCGCACGCTCGGGAAGATGAAATCGACCGGTATCATCGATACCAACGGTAAGAAAGTAACCATCCTCGATATCGATACCCTTGAAGAGGTCGCTTCCGGTTTGAGGAAATAACCATCCCGTAAAATCCGGAAGATTTCTAAAAAATTTCTAAGAAAATCCCCCATCCTTGACTTAAGTCAATGTCGACCGATTCGGTGACCTTTATCATAAAACCTAGATTTATGAAGTCTACGAAGACTTATTGAGCACCCATGTGGAAAAGGAGGCAATTATGACTGCAAAAACGCTCAGGAAGATCGTTGAGATCGATGAGGAACGATGTAACGGCTGCGGTCTCTGTGTGAGCCCCTGCGTTGAAGGCGCTATTCAGATCATTGACGGTAAGGCAAAGGTTATAAAGGAAGAGCTGTGCGACGGCGCGGGTTTCTGTCTTGGAACCTGCCCGATGGGCGCGCTCACCATTACCGAGCGTGAGGCCGGCGAGTTCAACGAGGAAGCGGTCCACGAACACAAGGCGGCCCAGAAGGTCGACCCGGTCACCCAGCATTGCCACTGGTGCGGCAGTGCCGATAGCGACAGGCCGCTTATGCCCGTGCGCTACAAGGGCGACAGCGTGTGGGTTTGTGTAAGATGCCTGCCCCAGCTTATTCATGGATAAGCACCGGTAGTAAGTTCGGTTTCACTTTAGTCTTTCGTCCTCCCGGCCCCTCCGGTGGGCGAAAGGCTAGATTTTAGTTAGTCGTAACACTAAGGTTTGTATGGTTTTCACTATTACAAAGGAGGACGAGAAATGTTTTGTTATCAATGCGAACAGACATCGAAAGGCGTGGGTTGTACGGTAGGTGGTACCTGTGGGAAGATGCCGGATGTTGCAGCCTTGCAGGACCTTCTCACGTATGCGGTCAAAGGGCTCGCGCTCATCGCATCTGAGGGCAGGAAGGTCGGCGTAGTCGACCCGGAAGTCAATAGATTCACCGTCGGGGCGCTTTTTGCGACCTTGACCAATGTAAACTTCGATCCCGAAAGGCTCGCTCGGCTTATCATCCGTACTGTGGAGTTACGTGAGGAGCTGAGAGTGAAAGTAATGGCTGCTGGCGGTACTGCTGATTTTGCCGAAGAAGTAACGATGTGTATCCCCGCACCTACGATCGAGGAAATGGTTCGCCAGGGTCAGGCCGCCGAGTGGGTTGCGCCCCAGTCGACCGGGAACCCGGATATCAAGTCGCTTCAGGATATCCTGCTCTTAGGTCTAAGGGGTGTTGCGGCATATGCGGACCACGCGGCGATTCTCGACCAGGAAGATGACGCGGTCTACGGGTTCATCCATGATGCGCTTGCGGCGCTTGCCCGTGGCACCGGCGAGATGAACGATTGGCTCGGGCTCGTACTTAAGACCGGTGAGATCAACCTGCGTGCCATGGAGCTGCTCGACGCGGGAAATACCGGCCGCTACGGCCACCCGACCCCCACAAAAGTCCCGCTTGGGCACAAACAGGGTAAAGCGATCGTGGTCTCGGGCCATGACCTAAAAGACCTCGAGCAGATTCTCAAGCAGACCGAGGGCAAGGGCATCAACGTCTACACGCACGGTGAGATGTTGCCGACCCACGGGTACCCAGAGCTTAAGAAGTACCCGCATCTCTATGGGCACTAC
>NZ_JBTSLF010000062.1:0-14651 GCF_054640775.1 Candidatus Aquicultor sp.
AATTTGAAGGACATAGCGCTTAGTCGTCGAACTGTATAGGTTGGTACGTAACAAATATGTAACACAGCCTATTGCACCAAAAGTAACGGTCGAAGATTAAACAGCGTAAAGTCTAGCGCACGTAGTTGGAGGCTTATATGAATATTGGTCTGTATCTATCCGAGTCGAATGGGGAGGTAAGCGGGGTATTTGATGTATCCGGACTGGCCGGTGAATACATGGATCTCTCGGTGGTCCGGGTGTTCGACAACTTCTTCCTGGCAAGGTCGATCAATACCATCAAGACTGATATCGCGGACAACAACCTTGACGCCATCGTTTTTGCGGGCGACTCGCCGACGTATTACCAGAACAACAGAAAGGCCGGCTCTATCATCAAAGAGATAGAGGCCAGCGGGATCAACCTCAACCGGATCGGGTTCGCCAATATCAAAGAACAAGCGGCTCTTCCCCACAAGACAAACCCCCAGGGTGCACGCCAGAAAGCAAAGCTCCTTATAGATGTAGCGATAGAAAAAGTAAAAACCTCACCGGCGTTTGAGGTTCTCGAGTTTCCTCCGAGAAAACGGGTCGCCATTATAGGCGCTTCCCTTGAGGGAATCGTTGTCGCCGAGAGGCTCCTTACGCATGGCTACAAGGTGTATTTAATAGATAAGGACGGCAAAGTGCGCATGCCCGAAGAGGAAAAAATCTTTATGCGCACATCGGTCGGCTACGTGCTCGGGCACGAAAACCTGCAGGTGTTCTCTGAGACCACGGTAAAAGAAGTCATCGGGCGCAGGGGCGATTTCGTCGTAACCGTCGAGAAAAACGGCGTTAGCCAGGCGTTCCCAGTCGGGGCCATCGCGGCGACTACCGGAAGCGATCTTGAATACACCGATGAGTTACGCTCGGTCCTGTATCTTGCCGTAGACAAGGATGGCTATTTCAAACCGCTTAACCGCCATACCATGGCTACCGCAACCAGAAGGGCGGGCATGTTTATCGTTCCCCCGGCAGACTCCGTGACTTCTAAAGTATCCTATGCCGAAAGCGCGGCGATGGGCATTGTGGCCCTTCTGGATAAGGAGGAGCTGCTCTACGAGGTCCCCGTTTCCCAGGTGGACGAGCGCCTCTGCGGTGGATGCGGCACCTGTATAAAGACCTGCATGTTTAAGGCTTCAAGCATCGATGAAGCGAAGAGAATCGCAATTGTGGATGCTATGCGCTGCCGGGGCTGTGGTAACTGCGTCACATCTTGCCCGACGGGCGCACGGGACTTGCTTGCCAATCCGACCAAGTATTTGCACTCGGCAATCGAGATCCTCGCCGAGCTCCCCTCCAACGGGGACCCCAAGGTGCTCTATATGTTGTGTGAGGGCTGCGGCTATCCTTCTTTGGATATCGCAGGGGAATCGGGTACCGACTACTCGGTCAATATCATGCCGCTCGGTGTCAAATGCGGCGCCAGGGTCGATACACAGCTCATCCTTGAGGCGTTTGCCAAAGGGTTTGACGGCGTTATCATAGGTAAGTGTAAAGAAGATAAATGCCAGAACCTCGTGGGTTCTGTCGATCTCGATAGAAGGGCCAACCTCTTTAGAGAGATACTGAGAAGCAGGGGAATCAACTCAGACCGTCTGAGAATCGTCGCCATGGATGGATGCGAGGACGCGGCGGCCGCCGAAGTGGCAGAGACCTTCCTTACCGAACTCAAGACGATGGAGGTTACAGTATGAAAACAGTAGCTACTGGGATTTTGGAGGGTTGTTTCGGCTGTCACATGTCGTTGCTGGACTTGCATGAGGAGATCCTCGATGTCCTTGGCGCTGTAGAAATCGTATACTCGCCGATCATCGACACCAAAGATTTCGACCATGCCGATATCGGTATCCTGGACGGGGCCGTTGCAACCGAGGACAACGAAGAGACCGCCAAGAAGTTCCGCGAAAAATGCGATATTCTCATCGCGCTCGGCACGTGCTCGAGCTATGGCGGCATCCCCGGTATGAGAAATCTTTTCGACCTGCAGGATGTCTTAACAAGCGTCTACGGTGACAAGATACCGTCTTCGAATGAGATACCGAAACATTTACCCGAGGTGAAATCGCTCGACCAGGTGGTAAAGGTCGATTACAAGATTCCCGGCTGCCCACCGCTGCCCGCCGAC
Organism: Candidatus Aquicultor sp.; assembly: GCF_054640775.1. NCBI lineage: Bacteria > Bacillati > Actinomycetota > Candidatus Aquicultoria > Candidatus Aquicultorales > Candidatus Aquicultoraceae > Candidatus Aquicultor > Candidatus Aquicultor sp. The sequence goes on from NZ_JBTSLF010000062.1 coordinate 2,150, forward strand.
ATTAAAAGCGCGCTGCTCGCCCTCATCAACGGGGAGGAGCCGGTTGAACAGACCCGCGGTAAGTGCGCCCAGTGCACCCGAGTGAAAAAAGAACTTTACGTACAACGGCGAGATTTCGTAACCGACGGCGTAAAAGCGGTTATGGAGCTTGATACCATAGACCCGGAAAAATGCTTCCTTGAGCAGGGGATTGTGTGTATGGGCCCTGTTACCAGAGAGGGCTGCCACTCGAAATGCCCCAGTAAAGCCAATATGCCTTGCAGGGGCTGTTGGGGCCCGACCCCGGGAACGACCGAGGTGGGAGCGAAAATGGTCAACTCCCTGGCTTCGATTCTTCCGGCGGGGGCAATGATGTTTATGGATGATATCGTCGGCACCGGATACCGGTACTCTATGGCGATCTCAGAAGTTCCGGGAAAGATTCGGAGGTAGGATATGGCAAATATAGTAACGATAGATCCGATAACAAGGATAGAAGGCCACGGTAAGGTAACGATCCATCTCGATGACTCGGGAACCGTCGAGTCGGCGCGCTTCCACGTCATGGAGTTTCGGGGGTTTGAGAAGTTCTGCGAAGGCAGGATGGTGTGGGAGATGCCCCTTATCACAACGCGAATCTGCGGCATATGCCCGACCGCACACCACCTGGCATCGGTTAAGGCCTGCGAGGCTGTCTTCGATGTCGAGCTGCCGCCGGCCGCAAAGAAGCTACGCGAGCTGCTTATCCTCGGCTCAGGCCTTGAAGACCAGGCGCTCCACTTTTTCTTTCTGGCCGCACCCGATCTTGTCCTCGGACCCGACTCCGATCCGCTGAAGCGTAACGTTCTCGGTATCATAGATGCCAACAAGGACCTCGCCGTAAAAGCCATCACCTTGCGCAAAATCGGCAAGAACATCGTCGAGCGGGTAGGGGGAAGCTCGATCCACCCGGTCACCGCCATTCCCGGCGGCATGAGCAAGCCTATCACCGGCGATGATAGATACAGCATGCTCAAGGATGCGGACAAGGCGATATCTTATGCCGAGCTGGCTCTCGACATAGCGAAAGATCTCTTTAATAAATATGCCGAGCTGGCGCCGTCTTTTGCAAATTTTGATACCATGTATATGGGTCTCACTAGGGACGGCATGTTCGAAGAATACGACGGCACGATTCGCGTGGTCGACAAAGACGGCGCCACCGTCGCCGATTTTTCACCGCAGGATTATGCCAATTATATCGACGAATCCATCGAGGATTACTCCTGGACCAAGTTCCCCTACTGGAAGGCGGGGGGCGAAACCTACCGTGTAGGGCCTCTGGCCAGGCTCAATGTTGCCACTGATATCAGTACGCCTAAGGCAAAAGCCGCATTTGGCGAGTTTAAGGCGATCGGCAACGGAAAACCCCTGGGCGGCTCGCTTTATTACCACTATGCGAGGGTAATCGAGCTATTATATAAAGCGGAGAAGATAAAAGAGCTTCTGCAGGACGATGAAATCATGAGCCAGGATGTTCGCGTTAAGGTCGAGCGAAAAGCCGGCGAGGGCGTCGGTGTCGTCGAGGCGCCGCGCGGCACACTCATCCACCATTATCAAGCCGATGATTTCGGCAAGCTTATAAAGGCAAACCTTATCGTACCGACAACGCATAACAACAAGGCGATCGACAAGGCGATTGCGATGGCAGCAAAGGACAACATCAAAGGCAAGAAACTCAGCGAGGGCATCCTTAACCTGGTTGAGATGGCGGCGCGGTGCTATGACCCATGTCTCTCCTGCGCCACCCATGCCATCGGAAAGATGCCGCTCGAGGTTACACTCTTCAGCCACGATGGGCTTGTGCTCGATTCGATTAGGAGGGCTTAAGATGACAATCGATGAACTCAAAGAGAAAATTAGGCCGGATATTGAGTCGACGTTCGGTGGCATTATGGCTAACGTGCTCTTTACCGGCGCCAGGGTGCGGGTCATGGGAGAGGGCAAAGGAATGGATGAAAACCAGCGCTGCAAGCTGTTTGTCGAGTGCATAGGAAGCGATGAGAAATTCGTCGGTATGCTCGGCGCGGCCGGTGCAAGAAGCAAAGTCCTGACCTGGACGAGCTACATCAGGTAGACGGTTCTTAACGCTCACTATAATTTTTGGCGGTTATCGTATAGCTATCGCAACGTTTCAATAAGGCGACAGAGTTCTTCTGCAGCACAACGGGCCAGCTTTTGGGCTGGCTCTGTTAACTGCGCTCCAAAAGAAAAGTCATAACCGCGCACGGCGCAAACGAACGCCCTCGGTGTCGCCCCATAGATCTCTCTTGCCATGACGATAAGCTCTTCGGGTGATGAGATATGGGTCACGTTTATACTATCCTTCTGCGCACCCGTGATCTCCCGCATTTCAACATCCCCGAGCCGCTCGCTCACATGCGCATCCACAAACACCACCGCATGACTCTTGCTGATAGCTTCCGCATCCACCACGTCAAGCTGGTGCCGTCGAACGATTTCTATATCGGGCACCCCCAAAAGGCGCTCTAACTCGTCCAGCACGATATGAGCAACCCCATCATCGCCCATCAAAGGGTTTCCATATCCGATTACGGTTGTTTTTGTATCCATGGCTCTATTATAGCTCCATTAGGCCTCAATTATGTCTCTGTTATGTGTCTATTATATGTCTGTTATATCCGTGAGCGGAACTATTCCGATACCACCTCGGTCTCTACTCTCTGCCTGGTCACCATCACCAAAAGCAGGCCTGAGGCGATGATGAAGAGGCCGCCGAGGATGGTGGTGGGCCGCGGGATCTCGCCTAAGAAAATCGCCGCGAACACCACTGCGCTCGCCGGGTCGAGGTAGGTGAAAACGCCGACCTGCTGGGCTTTTACATCACGCAGGCCGTTAAGGTACAGTGCTGCGGCAAAGGCGGTATGAAACGCGCCGATCACAAACAGTATAAATAGGGTAAGCGGGCTGATGCTGACCTTATAGATGAAGAGCGCCGGACTTAAGATGATGGCGCCGACCAGCTCCTCGTAAAAGATGATGGCAACGGGATCGATCTTGTCCGCAAGCGGCTTACTTATGATGACAAGAATCGCATAGGTTATGGCGGAGACTATAGCCCACAGGATACCCGCAAGGGCGTTTTTGCTCAGTCCGGTAATCGACGGGGACACGATAAGCGCTATCCCAACGAGCGATATGGCCAGGCTTGCTATGGTAATCTTCTCGAGTTTTTCCTTTAAGATCAAGGGCGCAAGTATCGCTACCAATATCGGTGCGGTGTAGGTTATGAGGACCGCATTTGCTACCGAGGTGAGCCTTATGCTGAAGAAAAAGGCGGTCCAGTTGATCGTCAGAAGTATGCCCATCGCGATGATCCAATAGAGTCGTTTGCCTACTGCGAGCGTTTCTGCCTTGCGACTCATAGCGATATAGACAAGGATGGCGATCGCGGCGAAAGCGACGCGATAAAAGACCAAGACCAGGGTTGGGAGGTGGATGAAGCGTACCACCGTCCCGAGTGAGCCCCAGATAATCGCCGCCATAATTATTTTAAGATATCCCTTCATAATGCTCCCTGTAAGTTTTACGAAGTTGTTTTTACGGCACTATCACATATATGTTCCCGAACCGGATACGCCCCTCAAAAAAACAACAAAGCAAAGCGAAAACCGCTTTGCTCGGGTAGACATCCCTACTAGATTATACGCTTGTTATGTGTGGCCTTAAAGCCCAGGTTAGAGAAGCGATGCCTCGACAGTAACGCCATCATTAGTATGATACAAGTATACTTTAATAAAGGCGTAACAATTTTCCTAAACCCTGTCATGATTTTGCCGAGATTTAAGGATAGGACACCACATTATTTTGAAGGAGATGCAGCAGATGTTTTTAGTACCATTTTTAGTTTTAGGCGTAGCTATTGGATACATCCAGGGCGGTAGGATGAGCGCCCTTTCTAAGATCTCACTTCGTCACGGATCACTCGTTATTATGGCGCTGGTTATCCAGCTGACCCTCTTTGTGTGCGGTTTTACCCCATACAGCGCGCTTCCCGAAGGAATGGTCGCGAACATCGTCTCATATATGCTTGTCATCGCATTTTTATTCCTCAACAGGCAGGTCAAGTTAATCGAAGTGGTTGCCGCAGGTCTTACCCTTAACTTCCTGGCAATCGTCTCGAATGGGGGATATATGCCCGGTCCAACCGCGGCGTTTGCAAGCAGCGCCCTCGATTCGGCCGTATCCTCGGCCCAGGTCGCAAATGCCGAATCATCGTTGTGGTTTTTAGGTGATACCTTCACGTTGCCGCTTTTCTCCTCGATAGGCTACGCTTTTAGCATCGGTGATCTCGTCATAGCCCTTGGAATGTTTGCGATAATCCGGGGAACGATGATCGAGCATCGGGCAGAGCTTGCTATTGCAAGGGAGCGTTACCAGCCAAAACACCTGGCACGTCCGGTTCGGTTTAAAGAGAGCGCTTAAACCCCAGGCCCCACTAGTGTTCTTCGCTTTCGTACCCGGTATCGGTTGCGGCTAAGAGAAGTTCTTTGGCGTGTTCGTAATCGTCTTTGTGCACGTAAAACACGATAGTGGCGAGGGGTGTATCGTAGACGTTGTACCCGAGGTGGAGTACCGGCGAGGTGTTGACCATACTGAATCTGATGCCCGCGCTTTCGAGAAGCGATCTGACGACGGCGGCTTCGGGGCCCGACATGGTGGTATAAAGCTCTACGATATCGTTATCCACGAATTTCCTTACCATTTACTTTAAGCTTTGTTCTGAATCTCTTCTTGCAGGGCTTCTGGGGACGGAAACGGCCTGTTGGTCTCATCGACAAAGACAATCCGGGGTTTGAAGCCCTTGAGTTCGTCCTCTGCGAGGACCGCATAGGCGAGGATGATTATCAGTTCTCCAGGGTTCATCAGCCTTGCTGCGGCGCCGTTGAGGCAAATCACGCCCGAGCCGGGTTCTCCGGGAATGGCATACGTTTCAAGGCGCACGCCGTTATCCACGTTGACTACGTGTACCTTCTCGTTTTCCAGTATATCCGCCCGCTCCATCAGCTCGGCGTCGATTGTGATGCTCCCGATGTAATCGACATTTGCCTCGGTGATGACGGCGCGATGAATCTTGCTCTTCAACATATGACGTTGCATAACGTCCCCCTGCTCACAATGTAAAACAATTTACCATAATTATCAAGACCCAGGCTTAATAAGCGCATTGTCGATAAGGCGGGTCTTGCCAACCCTGGCAGCTATTGCGATGAGCGTGTCGCCCTCGATTCTCTCGACGGGGGACAGGCTCTCAGGATCGCATATCTCAAGGTATTCTAGCTCGATAAGCCGCTCATTTTCAATCGTTTCCTTAAGTTCTGCCGCGATTTCGCGTGCGTTTGTTTTACCTCTATGTACCATATCCTGAGCGAGTCTAAGCGCTCTTGAGAGGGCAAGCGCCGCTTTTCGTTCTTCGAGAGACAGGTAGGTATTCCTTGAGGACAGAGCAAGCCCGTCGTCTTCACGCACCGTGGGCACGCCGACGATCTCGATATCCATGTTAAGGTCGCACACCATCCGTTTGATAACGGCAAGCTGTTGCCAGTCTTTAGTGCCGAAGAGCGCGATGTCGGGTTCAACGATATTTAAGAGCTTGCTCACGACGGTCGCGACGCCCTTAAAATGTCCCGGCCTGCTCCTACCGCACAGCACGTGCGTCATGTTTCCGACTACCTCTACAGAGGTCGAGTATCCTTCTGGGTACATCTCCTGTGTCTCTGGCACGAACAGGAAATCTACGCCGGCCCTTGCGGCTTTTCCCCTATCGCCCTCGATATCCCGTGGGTACTTGTCCAGGTCCTCATTCGGCCCGAATTGGGTCGGGTTTACGAAGATGCTTACCACAACAACGTCCGCCAGCCTTTTGGCCTCACGCATGAGCGTAAGATGTCCCTCATGCAGGTATCCCATGGTGGGCACAAACCCTATTTTCTTACCTCGCGCACGCTCTTCTTTAAGCGCCGAGCGCAACTCGCGTATGGTTCTTATTTCCAACATCTAACCCGTGAAATCTCCTTTACTTTCCCTTCAGGCCGCGGTCGACTTCTTCCATGAACTTATCGAGCGTTTCTTTATCCATGTGATAGGATTGCTCGCCGGCGGGGAAGACGTCGCCCCTGACATCGTCGATGTAGTCCTTAGCCGCCTGGTTGATGATGGCGCGCAGATTTGCGTACTGCTTGACGAATTTGGGGACGAATTTCTCGAACATCCCGAGCATATCGTTTACGACTAGCACCTGGCCGTCGCAGGCCGGTCCGGCGCCGATGCCGATCGTGGGGATCTCAAGGCTTGCCGTGACGAGTTCTGCGAGCTCCGAAGGGATTTTTTCAAGCACGATGGCAAACGCGCCGGCCTCTTCAAGGGCGATTGCGTCTGAAAGGAGTTGTTGCGCATCCTCGATGCCGCTTGCCTGTATGCCGTAGCCGCCGAACTGCAATATCGATTGCGGGGTAAGGCCGAGGTGGCCCATGACCGGGATGCCGGCGTCCGTCATCTTTTTGACCAGCCCCACGATGCGCTCGCCGCCCTCGAGCTTAAGCGCATGCGTACCGGTGAACTTCATGATGTTGCCGGCGTTTTCCATCGCTTTCTCATCGGATACCTGGTATGACATAAACGGCATATCCGTCACTACCATCGCCCGTTTTGTGCCGCGCACCACCGCTTTTGTGTGGTGCATCATGTCCTCGACGGTGACGGGAAGCGTGTTGTCGAGTCCGAGCGTCACCATGCCGAGCGAATCGCCGACAAGTAGGATATCGACGCCCGCCCCATCCAATATATTCGCAAACGCGTAGTCGTAGGCCGTCAGCATCGTTATCTTCTGGCCCTTGGCTTTCATCTCTCGTACCGACTGAACCGTTACCTTATCCATCTTCAACATCCTCCCGGGTTGCTCGGGCACCGCTCAACATGACGAACTCCACCGAGCCTTATTTTTCTCCATCATCAACTTGGTCCCTCTTTAGCACTGCGGTTAGTCGCTCCGCGGCCTCTGCGTTTAATGTGCCCTTTTGAAGTGCAATATCTATAGTCTCAAGCCCTAAGGCTTTATATACGTCCAACATGCCGGCGTCTGGAACACCGCCCTTATCATCATCGAGCTGCGCCAGGCTTTCAAGGTGTTGCTCGATGACGTTCACGTCGCCGCGCGCTATCGGGCCGGTCAAGGCGGCGATGGTCCCCACGCTCTCGATATTGGCGACCGTGCCCTTAACGAGGGGTATCATTGCTTCGAGTGCCGCGCTTTCGTCGAACCCTGAGGCGGCGTAGAGCTTCTTCGCGAGATGAAGCAGGGTAACGAGATAGTTCGAGGTGATGCAGGCCGCCGCGTGGTACAGCGATTTATCCTCATCGGCGACCTCAACCGGTTTGCCGCCGAGGTCGCGAACGATTCCGATTGCGACATCTTTTGCCCGGCCCTCGGCGGTAACGCCGAAATAGGAGCCGGGAAGCTTTTCGACGGCAAGTTCTGCGCTCGCAAACGACTGGATAGGGTGGATGCTCGCGACGTTCGCCCCGGCCGCCTTCGCCGAGGCGAGCAGCCCTAACGAACCCGCACCGCTCATGTGGATAACGGTCTGCGAGGCGTTGAAGGCCCCTTGTATTGCAATCGTATCGCAGACCGCCTTGATTTGCTCGTCTTTGGTCGTGATAAGAACGATATCCGCACCCGTTATCGCCTCCGCGCTATCAAGCGTCAGGCGTGCTCCCGGTAGGAAAGGGGAAGCTTTATCAAGAGACGCTTGTGTTGCGGCGGTTGCCGCTATCAGGTGATGTCCTCTCCTAGCAAGAAGGCTGCCGACCGCGGTCCCCACTTTGCCCGCGCCGATAATCGCAATTCGATGCGTGTCGTTTCTCATTTTACTCCCGATAACCCCTCGTTTGTGCTGATAGTGGGATTGTACCAATTTTGCGTGCCGGTGGCTACTTCATGCACACCGCGCAAAAACTGCCGGCCCGTTTGATGATCTCAACCGTCTCGAATCCGGCGTTCGTAAAGAGGTTATAGAAGCTCTCGCGGTTGAAATAGTATTTTGGGATGTCTTTGGCGGTAAAACCGCGAAGCTTGGGGTTAACAAGGCCTAATCCATAGAGAAAGAACAAAAACGCCCGGTCGCGAATGTCTTGTCCTCTATCGGGTTCGATGAATATCGCTGTTTTACCGGGCTTGAGAACGCGGTAAAGTTCCCGCGCGGCTCGTTCCTTGTCCGGGACCGCCTCCATGGCGCCGCCGCAGACCAGCTTATCGAACCGGTTGTCCTCAAACGGGAGGTTCTCGATATCCCCATGAACGAATTCTATATGGTCGACGCCCACCTCACGGGCATTTTTCTTAGCGAGTTTTAAGAAAGTGGGCGAGAGGTCGACCCCATATATTTTCGCATCCGGCACGCGCTCGGCCATTTTGATGGCGTAGATACCCGGCCCGGTGCCCGCATCCAGCACGACTTCACCCTCGCCGGGGTCGAGCGTGTCGAGGACAAACGGCATGATTTCGGTATCCGATTTATGGGTTATCTTTCTGAAGAATGAGTAAAGCGGCGCAAACGCATCATAACACTGAATGGTTCGTTCTTTATCTATCGGCATGCTTATAACTCCTGTGTCGATCTTCGTCTCTACAACTAGTAAAAGAACCTGCAATGAACAGGTCGAAATCGTAGAGTATTTACCCGTCCGTGCTCCTGGTAAATCAGCTCATGGGGAGAGCGAAAGGGGAGTTGCCTCTAGAGTAAAAGTCAATCATCCGGTCCGGTACCCGTTCCATCTAGGCCTTGATTTTCTCCAGGACGGCGCTCATCGGCATCTCAAGGCCGTTTGCTTCTAAGAGAGCCTCGTCCATGAGCATCTCACGCGTGGGCCCATCCGCCAGTATCTTGCCATCGGAGAGGATAAGGGAGCGCTTGCAGACACGCCAGGCGAAATCGAGGTTGTGCGTGGTGATGAGCATGGTGTGGTCCAGATTTACCAATAGGTGCTCGAGACGGGTGCGCGTTCTGGGGTCGAGGTTGCTGGTCGGCTCGTCGAGCACCAGCACTTTAGGCTGCATGGACAGTACCGTTGCCAGCGCTATGCGTTTTTTCTGCCCGAAGCTTAAGTGATGCGCACTCTTGTTCGCCGCCCACAGCATGTCGACGACCTCAAGGGCGCCTCGAACCCGCTCGATTACTTCGGCTTCGCTTAAACCCTGGTTGATCGGCCCAAACGCCACATCGTCAAAGACGGTCGTTAAGAAGAGCTGGTCGTCCGGGTCTTGAAAGACGAGTCCCACCGAGGAGCGTATGGCGGCCAGGTTCGCCTTTGTAGGCGCGAGCCCGTTGATGGCAAGTTCGCCCTCGCCGTGCAAGGTACCGTTGAGGTGCATGAGAAAGGTCGATTTACCGGCGCCGTTTTCCCCAAGAAGCGCCACCCGCTCACCGCGACGAATCTCAAGGTCGACGCCTTTTAGCGCCGCCGTGCCGTCCGGGTAGTCATATGTCAAGTCGGCCGCTTTTATAATCAAGTCCAACGGTCAAACCTCCATAACAAAACCTTATAACATATTCTGAGACTTCGTAGCTAAAATCTTATTGCGAGGATAGCCACCACTAGCGTTAAGAAAACGACGCCGAAGAGCGCGTCTCGTGCCGCTAACGCCGGTGTGTCCAGCGTTATGATGGTACCTGAATACCCACGCGAGACCATGGCCGCATAGACGCGCTCAGCCCGCTCGTACGAGCGGATGAAGAGACTTCCCACCATTTGTCCGATGACCTTCAGGTGCCAAATGCGCCCGCCGCCAAATGCGCGAGCGTCGCGTGCACGCAGCATCCGCTTGACTTCGTCGGTCAAGACCCACATGAAGCGGTACATGAACGAGAAAAGCATCGTGATGACTTTGGGCATGCGCATCATCTCGAGGCCTTTGACGAACTTGGGAAATGGCGTTGTCGAGTACAACATGATTGCGGTGAGCACTGAAAGCCATGATTTAACGAGCGCGTTAAAAAAGATATAGAGACCGCCGTGCGTTATGGCGGCGCGCGTAAATCCCAGGTTGTAGAACTGCGGATGCGGTTTATCCGGCATAAAGACAAGGAATATCCCGGCGAAAAGCACGAAGGGCACTGCGATAAACGAGCGCTTTAGGCCAAAGCCGAGCGAGACACCGGACACCAGATAGAGCGCGCCGATGAGCGCCGCAAAAAAAGCAAACCGCACCACTTCCGAAGCCGGTGTCAGGACGATCGCAAATATCAAGCCGATAAGCGCAATTGTCTTTGTGCGCGCATCCAACCGGTGGATGTGCGAGTCCGCGTATGCGTATACTTCAAACGAATAGGTGTGCGAGTGCTGATGGGCCTTCTCGTCCGGTTGCTCCTGCCCGTGGGTCGACGGGTGATAATGCGGATGCTTGTGTAGCACGTTGCCGTGTTTATGCTCGTGCAGGTGGATATCGGCATGGTCGTGATGCGCCACACCGCCGTTACCGGTATGCTCATCGCACACTAGCTTGCCCTCCCGGCCGAGCGCCGTTTAACCGCCACGGCGATGCAGTACCCGATCGAAACGGTGAGCACGACCCCTAGTAGGCCCGCTACTCCGGTCGCAAGAGTGCCGCTTAAGCCCGGTATCGCGTAGTGGGGCAGAAGGCCGCCGATCCCACCGGATTCTTTGCCCGCAAACCCGATATCCTGGGCGACCCTGTTGAGCCCGTCGGGAAGCGAAGAGGCGAGCGGGGAGAGAAAGAGCGCGCAAAACGCTGCAACCCCACCGAACAGCACAAGGCTTCGCCAATCAAGACCACCCTCGCTCTTAACGAGGTCGGGTCTCACCCTGGTCAGGTATCCTATTGTAGTCGCTGTGATCAGGCCTTCGCCAAGACCGATTATTAGATGCCAGCCCGCCATGAGCGAGGCGGTGATAACGAACGGGGAGGTACCGGAGACCGCAAGCTCGGTCGCCGCCGCAAGCGCTGTGATAATAGTCGACACAAGCCCGGCGACAAACGCTCCACCGGGCATACTAAAGCGCCTAAGCGCCCCGTATATCCAGTAGGCGAGCAGGGGGGCGATAATGGCCATATTGAGGACGTTGGCCCCGAGCGCGGCGATACCGCCGTCGCCGAAAAGAAGCGCCTGCACCGATATCACCGAGAGCATCACGAGTATCGCCTTCCAGGGGCCGAGCAAGATCGCGGCGAGCGCCCCGCCAAGGAAGTGACCGCTCGTGCCGCCCGCTACCGGAAAGTTGATCATTTGGGCCGCAAAAATAAACGCGGCCAGCACGCCCATCAAAGGCGGGTCTTTTTCCTCAAGCTCTTTATTTACCTTTCTTATCGCGTACGCCACAGCCGCTCCCGAGGCCGCCGCGGTGGTTATCCAAGTCCTGGTATCTAAGAAACCATCCGGGATATGCATTTCAAACTCCTGCGTATGTATTAAGGATTAGAAATATGGATGTGCGGGTGTCCGTGATCATGGTCGTGATCGTGCACCGCCGCAAACGCCGCTTCGAGCAGCGTAGTGACTTCAGTCACCTTAACCGCCGCTTCCTCGAGCCGCCCTGAAAGTAGTTTCTCATGCGACGCCCCCGCGAGCCGCGCCCACTGCTCGGTGTTGCCCTTAAGCAGCTTCGACAGCTCCGTTAACTGGTGAATCGCCAACTTGTAGTCGGCGGTATTGATTCCTGCCTGACACATAAACTCCACCTCCGTAAAATACAAAAACCACGAATACTGCGAAGTTCGCTTCGCTGTAACCTTCGTGGTCATTTAGATTATAGTAGCTATTCGATTCTAGATGCGACTTGCTTGCTACGTGATTTGAGTTTCGACTCAAAAACGTTATAGCAGAAAGTATAGCACGTGTTACCCGACGGCGCTATTCCTTGGGCTCAAGAACCACCATGTGCTCAAGCAGTTTAAGCTCCTTAAACTCGGCCTTGATCTGCTTCTGCTCGCCGAAGAGGTCGACAAGCAAGAGCTTATCTTCGACCGGCGTAATCGATATCACGTCCTTCATCAGGATCTCTTGTTTTCCGTCTTTTTCAACATAGACGTTGGTCTCACACATTTTCTTTCACCTCCGCACTGCGGTTTGATGTAGCGTCGTTAACCGCCGACTTTACCAGTTTGATAGTCTCGTCCATCAGGTGGGGGAGTGGTAAATCGCTCACCCCGACAAGGTCGATATGCTTGCCTAGCGGCAGCAGTATCTTCCTGGCTTTCGACAATGACAGGTACTCGGCCATCCCCGGCGTAAGTTCGCCCATAAACGAGTTCGGGATCATAATCGAAACAGGGCCGATAATGACGTCCGCCTCGGGGACGGTGACTTTAAACGCGTTCTCACCGCTTGCGCCAAGGTTAGCACCGGCTTTCATCATTGTGCTCACGGCTATCGCGTTTGTTCCAAGCGCGAGTATCTCTATTCTATCGGGGAGGACCTCCCGCAGGCGCGTTATTATCTGCTGTCCT
>NZ_JBTSLF010000063.1:0-1576 GCF_054640775.1 Candidatus Aquicultor sp.
CACAGCGGCTGCTCGGCGACTCCCCTAATGGGGCCGGGCCGGAGCAGGATGAAAAGGATGATGGTTCGCAAGGACCGGTAGCATCCGGGCTCGACTTTCTGGTCGCACTCGATGCAAATCCCAGGAAATATGAATATGCGGCGCTCGCCGCCATGGTCGCGCTCTACGTGTTTACGTTTTCCTTTCTCACCATTCGCAACCACAATAACTACGGGACGTTTGGGTTTGACCTTGGCATATTTGACCAGGGTGTCTGGCTTTTGAGCCGGTTTAAAGAGCCCTTTATAACGGCGAGGGGACTGCACCTGTTCGGGGACCACCTCTCTATTATCCTGCTTTTAGTCGCGCCGTTATACCGGATATGGGCCGATCCCAGGCTTCTGCTGGTACTGCAAACGGTAGCGCTTGCAATCGGCGCCGTCCCCGTATTTTTAATAGCGAAGGAAAAACTTTCGAACAGGATATTAAGCTTGGCGATTGCCGCCTCGTACCTATTGTACCCGGCGCTTGAATGGGTCAACAACGATCACTTCCATCCGGAGTCACTGGCCACACCGCTCTTACTGTTTGCGTTTTACAGTGCAATGCGGTCAAGGTATATCGCCTTCGCCATCTTTGCACTCGTCGCCATGACAGCGAAGGAGGACGTCGCCCTCGTCGTCATGCTGATGGGAATCTATATCGGGCTCACCGGCAACCGCAAGGTGGGGTTCACCACCGCGACGCTCTCGCTGGCCTGGTTTTTCGTGGGGCTCAAACTAATTCTCCCCCACTTTAACAGCGCGGGCTTCTTCTATATCCAAAACTTCTCGCGCCTCGGCTCAACACCCGCAGAGGTTATCAACAGCACGCTTACCAAGCCCGGGCTCGTGCTCTCGATCGTCGGGCAGGAGCGCAAACTCATGTACCTCTTAGAGCTTCTTGCGCCGATGGCCTTCTTCCCCCTCATGAACATCGAGACACTGCTTATAGCGCTACCCGCTCTGTTCACGAACTTGGTGAGCCAGCAGGGCTATATGGACTCGATACAGTACCATTACACCGCGACCATCATCCCCTTTGTCTTCGTTTCGGGCATCCTCGCAATCGAGAAGCTGGGGCTTAAAGCCAAGGGCAAGGTGCTTATGGCGGGGCTCGTTATCGTCGTAGCCCTGGTATCCAACTACTATTTAAGCCCATCGCCGCTCTCACCCAACTTTACCGGCGGCTACTGGACGAATAGCAACGAGCGGGGGAGCAGTATAGATGAGGCTCTCTCCTTGGTACCGAAGGATGCCGCGGTGAGCGCCTATTGCAGCATGGTGCCGCACCTGACGCACCGGCAGAAGATCTACGAGTTCCCCAATCCGTTTAAAGCTGCGAATTGGGGCGTCCGGGGAGAGCACCCGCACAAGAAAGGCTTGATTCAGTATGTAGTAGTTGACATGAAGGGCTTGACAGGCGACCAGCGTCTGTTGATAGATGAACTTAAGAATACAGACTTCAGGCAGATCTTCGACCGAAATGGAATCCTGGTGCTCAAAAGAAACCAGGCGGGCGACGGTAAACCTGCACCGAAGAAAAGGATATAATAGGG
>NZ_JBTSLF010000063.1:1586-14580 GCF_054640775.1 Candidatus Aquicultor sp.
GGGCGCATGGCCAGAGATCGCATCTCACGGATATTACGAATAGCGGGACTTGTACTGATCGCCGTTGGCGTGCTTATCTTGCTGAAGATAAACTACACCGATGTCGAAACAGGCTATAACCAGAAACGGATGCACGATGCGTGGGTAAAAGCCGAGAACCGCACCCACGGCAGTGACTTTCAAGAGGACCTGCCGGTAGTATCGGCCCCGTCCTCGAGTACGGCATCGACCAAACGCGAGACGGCATCCTCGACCGAAACCACATCTTCGATCGCTCAGGGCCAAAAAGCGGTCAAGCGGGTTGCGGTGGCGCATCTGAAACCATTCGCCAGGATCGTTATCCCACGCATAAAACTCGACGCCATAGTGGTAGAGGGGGTTGATGGGCAGGCCCTCGCACTTGGGCCGGGCCATATGGAGGAGACTGCCTATCCCGGCGAGGTGGGCAATATGGTTATCTCGGGCCACCGGGTTACGCACAGTCACCCGTTTTTCTATCTCGACGAGCTTAAACAAGGTGACCCCATCGAGATTCATACCGAATCGCGCAAGTATACTTACTATGTCGTCAAGCAAAAGATCGTTGCGCCAACCGATGTCAGCGTCATCGCACCCACCAAGGATAAGACCTTAACGCTTACCACATGCAACCCACGCTACAGCGCAAAAACCAGGCTCATCATCATCGCTAAGATGATGAATGAGGACGATCTCCTTAATTAGAAAAGGGAGCCTTAAAGGCTCCCTCGAAGTTGTTTCGATAGCGGCTAGCGCAGGATGGTCTGTGTGCGGCTCGGGCCTACCGAGATCATCTCGATTGGAACGCCCGTCATCTCCTCGAGTCGAACGATGTAGTCCTGCGCCGCCTTGGGCAGCTTCTCGTAGGAGTCGGCGCCCGATATATCCGTGTTCCAGCCCTCCACTTCCTCATAGACCGGAGTGCATTTGTGGAAGATGCTCTGGTGGCACGGCATCTGGTCGTAGAGCTTGCCCTCATGCTCGTATCCGACGCATACCTTGATGGTCTCAAACCCTGAGAGAACATCAAGCTTGGTAAGGGCGATGCCCGTCAGGCCGTTTATCCTGGCGGCATACTTGGCGATAACGCCGTCAAACCAGCCGCAGCGCCTGGCGCGACCGGTAGTCGTACCGTACTCACTGCCCACGCTTCGCATGGTCTCGCCGGTCTCGTCCTCCAGCTCGGTCGGGAAGGGACCCGCTCCGACTCTGGTGGTATACGCCTTGACGATGCCGATGATGCGGTTGATGCGCATCGGGCTCACCCCGGCGCCGACGCATGCCCCACCGGCGATCGGCGACGAAGACGTTACGAACGGGTACGTCCCGTGATCTAAGTCAAGCATCATACCTTGAGCGCCCTCAAAGAGCACGTTCTTGCCCCCATCAAGCGCCTCGTTGATAACCCGGCTGGTATCGCCGATGAGGCCTTTGAGCCGCTCGGCATGCAGGCGGTACTCATCCATGATCTGCTCGATGTCCAGCGGGTCGACATCGTAGATTTTAGTCAAGACCTGGTTCTTAAAGTTAAGTGCGGCTTCGAGCTTTTCCCGGAATATCTTCATATCCATGAGGTCCTGCATGCGCAGGCCCACCCGCGAGGCCTTGTCTGTATAGGCCGGGCCGATTCCTAAGCCCGTCGTGCCGATCTTCGAGCTTCCAAGTTTTACTTCGGAAGCCTGATCGAGCGCCCGGTGATACGGCATAATGAGATGGGCGTTTGTGCTGACTACAAGGTTTGGCTCGCTAAGGCCGATATCTTGTAAGAGCTCGAGCTCCATGATCAAAGCCTGGGGGTCGATGACCAATCCCGAGGCGATGACCGAGACGACGTGCGGGCGCAGTATCCCTGAGGGCAAGAGATGAAGTTTCAGCTCATGACCTTCAGCGATGACCGTATGCCCTGCGTTGTGTCCTCCCTGGTAGCGAACGATCATATCCATGTCGTTGGCCAGCCAGTCCGTAACTTTTCCTTTTCCCTCGTCACCCCATTGAGTGCCGATTATGATCGTTGCAGGCATTATTTCCTCCCAGATACTTGATCAAGAATTATGCTTAAGAATCGCGCGCGCAGCGACGACGCCGCTTGCCGAGGACTGTATGAGCCCCCGCGTCACCCCGGCCCCATCACCGATGGCATATAGGTTGTTAATTTCGGTCTCCAATTGCGGCGTGAGCTTCATCCTCGATGAATAAAACTTGACCTCTACGCCGTAAAGGAGCGTATTTCTCGAGTTGACCCCCGGCGCCAATGTATCGAGCGCCGCGAGCATCTCCCTGATATCGGATATATAGCGATACGGCAGCACAAAGCTTAAATCGCCCGGCGTCGCATCTGTGAATGTCGGCACCGTCGTTCCCCGTGCGATCCGCTCGGGGGTCGAACGCCGACCGTCCATTAAATCTCCAAGGCGCTGCACGATGATGCCTTCGCCAAGCAGGTTTGCCAATCGTGCGACATACTTGCCGTACTTGATCGGCTCTTTAAACGGCTCCGTAAATACCGTCGAGACCAGCAGGGCGAAGTTGGTGTTTTCCGTCTTTTTATCCGCGTAGCTGTGCCCGTTGACCGTGGTGATCCCATCGGTCGACTCGGAAGCGACGATACCGTACGGACAGACGCAGAATGTGCGCACCCTATCCTGAAACGACTTCGTTGTATAGACGAGCTTTGGTTCGTAAAGCTCTTCTGTCAATGGTTCCATCACGACCGCGGGAACCTCCACACGCACACCGATATCGACCGCGTTGTTGACCGGCGCCAACCCGAGGCGTCTGGCCTCTATGTTGAGCCAATCCGCGCCTTCCCTTCCGGGGGCCACGATGATGAACCGGCCGGTGATCTCTTCACCCGACTCGGTGCGCACACCGACCGCGCGTCCGTCCTCGACCAGGATATTCGTCACCTGAACGCCCGTTTTAATATCGATCGCGGGCTCGAGGTGGCGCTTCATCAGCTTCAAGATATCGTTACTGCGATCGGTCCCCATATGACGGACCCGCTGCGGAATAAGCCTCATATCCGCAAGTATGGCCTGGCGTTGCAACTGGTGTATCTTCTCGTCGTCGGTGCCGTGCACCGTATCGGTCGCACCGAAGGCACGATAAACGCCATCGACATAGTCGACCAGCGTTGCAAGCTCGGCCGTTCCCACGTAATCAGAGAGCCACCCACCGATTTCGGTGGATAAAGTGAGCTTGCCGTCGCTAAAAGCGCCGGCCCCACCCCACCCCGAGGTAATACGGCAGGGCTCGCAGTGAGCGCATTTCCCCGTGAGTCGCTCGGGACATTTTCTCTTGTTAATATCCGGCCCCTTCTCAATGATGAGAGTTTTTAGCTTGCTCTCTTTTACGAGTTCAAGCGCGGAAAATATTCCCGCGGGACCGCTTCCGACAATGATGACATCATACTCTGCCATCGGTTACACACCTTTTATACGCACAAAAAAACCCAAACAGAAGGCTCTTGGGATATTCCCTACAACCCCGCCGTCCATCTGAGTCTGGCGTCTTTAATTAGTTTGCCCTCACAGCGATGTGTGGGCCGATTCACGCATGTCTCAATGTTTGCGTTTGTACCATTGCACACCTTAAATGTGAACATGTGCGTATTTAGCATAGCTAAACGACCAGCTAAAGTCAAGAAAACGGCCGGTTCGGCGCCTTATTCCACAGCAACCGCTACTGCCCCCACCGGCAAGGGATATTTAAGTGCGGGTTCGGGAATAAATTAATAGGATGCAACGGTTATAGAGGATTTTAGGAATGTCGAAGGTCGAGTTTAACGCTGATAATCTCAATAGCTGCATATGCCCGGCATGCCCGGTTCAAGGGGCAAGCGAGTGCGCGGAAGAGCGTATCGAAAACGCGCAGGCGATACCGCAGGATGTCGGGTCGAGCGACCCGAAATCGTATGCCAGGCTCTATTGCTCGGCCGGAGTGAGCGATTGTGACGGGTTCGACGGGCTTCAGCCCTGCATGTGCCCCGGCTGTGCGGTGTGGGATCGCTACGAGCTTACGTCGCGCTACTATTGCCTGCGCGGCAACGCGGATGAGATCGATATGCGGTAGAAATGGAATGGGACTATGGTAGAAGAGTTCGATGTGATGAGCTGGCAACAGCACTGGGACGATACCACGCGCAGGGTGATCGAAAAGCGCGTCACCACCGTACCCGGCCAGGATTTCTTTAACGACACCGAACTGCGGGCGCTTGAGACTCTCATCGAAGCGATTATCCCGGGTGTGCACGGGGATGTCCCCATCAAAGAGACCCTGGGATGCGAAGTCAAAGGGAGCTACAAAAAAGGCGTGCGCCCGGTAAACATGCCCTGGCGCCCCGATATGTACCGCGAAGGTCTCGAGGCGCTTGAGAAAGAGGCGAACGATACGTATGGGCGCGGCATCGGTGAGCTTTTCTTTGAACAGGTGACCGAACTGCTCGGCAAGATCCAGCACGGGCACGTCACCAAAGACTATTGGCCGTTTCCGGCGCCGCTTTTTTTCAAAACGCTCGTTGCGGATATCGCCGCGATTTATTACTCGTTTCCCCAGAGCTGGAACCAGATGAAGTTTGCCGGGCCGGCCTACCCATATGGCTACTACCGGCTGGAATGCGACGAGCGGATGAAGCACGAGCCCGCCCTCGAGGAGGACGATGATGAGTGATATAAAAGGCGATGTCTTGATAATCGGCACGGGGGCGGCCGGTTCGGTATTGGCCGGCCAACTTGCCGAAGGCGGCCTTAAAGTCATCTGCCTGGATGCCGGGCCCTACTGGCAACCCGGGCGCGATTGGGCTTCGGATGAGTGGGAGATGCGCAAGCTCTTTTGGGACGGCCCCAGGATAAACGCCTCACAAGGCGAGAATGAGATCGGCATCGGCGTCTCCACCTCCGGCAAAGCGGTGGGCGGCGGGACGATCCACTACTCTATGATGGCGCTTCGCCTGCATCCATCCGATTTCCGCACCAAGACGCTCGACGGCGTGGGTGAGGATTGGCCCATCACCTACGACGACCTGGCCCCCTACTACGACTTGATGGAGCGGGAGCTGCCGGTCGCCGGTCCCGAAGAGTGGCCGTGGGAGGGCAAGGGCACCTATCCTCAGCCCGAGCACGCGGTCGACTGCCAGGCGCAGAAGTTCCTCGACGGGTGCGAAAAGCTGGGGATTAAGGGCAGCGTCTGCCCCCTTGCGATGGTCACAGCCTACTATAAAAGCCCCTGGGGATTTAAACGGGAGCCCTGCACCAATCGCGGTTTCTGCCACGAAGGCTGCAAGCCGAACGCCAAGAGCTATACCCTGCTCAACTTTATCCCCAAAGCCAAGGCCCATGGCGCGACCATCATCGACCGGGCCTATGTCACTAGAATCTTGACCGACAGAAGCGGCAAAGCGAGCGGGGCCGAGTTCGTGCGGGACGGGGCCACACAGCAGGCCGAGGCTAAACTCGTTATACTCTCAGCCTTTGCCGTCGAGACGCCGCGGCTGCTGTTGGTATCGGCGACCAGTGATTTCCCGGACGGGCTCGCCAACTCATCCGGGCTTGTCGACCGGTATTTGTCGGCGCACTCGGACCATTTGGTCTACGCCAAATTCCCCGAGCCGGTACGCCCCTACCGTAACCCGCCGACCACGGTCATCACCCAGGATTTTTACGAGACCGATCCGGCCAACGACTACAAGCGCGGTTTTACCATCGGCCCGTATGCCGGCAGACCCATCGATTTTGTAAACCTTGCCGTGCGCTCACGACCCGACCTGTGGGGCAAGAACCTCGTCGAGTTTATGAACGATTACAACCACTACATGCGAAACGGCATTATCGGCGAGGTGTTGCCGAACAAGGACAACCGGGTCGAGCTAACCGATGAGAAGGACGAGTTCGGCCTGCCCGTCCCGATCGTCCATTTCACCTACGGAGATAACGACAACAAGCTCATCGAGCGCGGGCTGCTCCTCTCGAAGGATATCATGGAGGCGGCAGGGGCGATCGAGACCTTCCCGGCGCCGACATCGGCGCACCTCATGGGCACGTGCCGGATGGGCGGCGACCCGAAGACGTCCGTGGTCGACGCCTACGGCAGGTCGCATGACATCCCGAACCTGTTCATCGCCGGCACCCCGGTGTTTGTGACCACAGGCGCGGTCAACCCCACCCTCACCGCCCAGGCGCTGGCGGCGCGCACGGCGGACTACATCATCAAGACCATGAAAGAAGGAGACGGGTTTTTCACGTAGCTTTTCGCCCGCTATCCCGCGTGATACACTAGTCCCCGATGTGACCTTAGGTGTAGTTATACACTAACGAGTACGATATTCAGCGATCGGGGGACAGAAAATGGGCATACGGGAAAGTACGGAAACCCTTGCATTAAGGATGCTAAGTAGGCCGGGTAGAACTTCACAATTTAGAGACCAGTTAGTAACCGAGGCCGGCATCGGCCCCGATACCAACGTCATCGACATCGCAACGGCGGTGGGAGGCATGGCCTTTGCGGCGCATGAGAAAACCGAGCACGTGACCGCAATCGACGAATCACAAAAGCGCATCAAAATCGCCAGGAGCGACCCCCGCTCCCGGGGTATCGACTTCATGGTCATGGACGCGACCAAAACATCGTTCGCAGATAAGCAGTTCGATGTGGCCTTTATCGTGCTCGGCCTGCACGAGATGACCGTCGAGGGGGCTAAAGAGGCGCTTAAAGAGGCCAGGCGGATTTCGAAGCGCCTGGTAGTCATGGAGTTCGGCTTCGAGCGCTGGCCCGCCTTCTGGAAAAACTTCAAATACTTCCTGATAACCGAGCCTAAAGGCTTCTTCGAATTCACAAAACAAAACGTGGGCAAGATGATACAAGAAGCCGGCTGGCACATCCAAAAAGAAAACGAAAGCTTCCCATTTGTGACCTACAGCTGCGAGTAGATGATAGCCTGGAAGATTTACAACCACTCAGAAAGGTCAGATTTCAGAAATTCGTCCACGGGGATCCCATCGCCGCCGATTAGAAGCTTATGCTGTGGAGTAAAAGCTTTGTTAAAAGCGGTCATGCCCGACAGAACGCCTTTAGTTCGACCGCTTTTAACCTCAATGGCTGTAAGTTTATTTCCGCTGCGGATAACAAAATCAACTTCTTTATCGCCCTCACGCCAGTAGAATAGCTCGATCTTACCACTGGATGCGATGTTTAAAAGGTGGGCCCCGACAACCGATTCAACAAGACGACCCCAAAAACTACGGTCCCTTTTGGCCTCTCGCAAAGATAAATGAGATTGGGCCGTTATAAGCGCCGTATCGAATACCTGCAGCTTCGGGCTTGAGCCCCTCCTACGCACAGCTTGACCTGAAAACTTGCTCAGGCCCGTAACAAAACCAGCACCACTTAATAACTCTAAATAGTGTGCAAGGGTGGTTGTGTTCCCGGCTTCCTGCAGTTGTCCCAACATTTTTTGATACGAGAGAACTTGTCCGGAGTATTCGCATGATAGGTAAAAAAGCCTTCGCAGCAGTGCCGGCTTATCAACGCGGGTCATCAGCAAAATGTCGCGCGATATCGTGGTCTCTATTAACGAATCTTGAATATAGCGTGTCCGGCGTTCCGGCTCCTTAATAAGCGGGGCGGCTCCTGGATATCCCCCATGATAGATAAAGGTATCCACATCCCAGCCAAAATATTCCTGGCATTCCAAGAGCGACCAATGGCCAACTCTAATAACCTCAAATCTTCCGGCTAAACTTTCCGTAAGGCCCTTCTGCATGAGAAGTGGTGAAGAGCCAAGCAAGACTACTCGTAAAAGCACATTATGGAAGGTATCTTCATCCCATAAACGTTTTACCACTTCAGGCCAATTCGGTACTTTTTGAACCTCATCCAAGATTAATACAGCGTCTTTTTTACCGGCCGCCTTCAAGCGCCCAAATTCCCACTGCTGTTCCAGCCAGGCTTCGTCCCTTATGGTAGGCTGATCGGCCGATGCGTAATGAGAAGGTATATTAATCTCCTCTAGAACCTGTTTAATAGATGTTGTCTTACCAACCTGGCGAGGTCCATAAAGAACCTGGACGAACCGGCGAGGTTCAGAAATTCTTCCAATTAATTTTTGGTTTATAGCCCTGACATAAAGTTTCTGCACGTTTATGCCCTTTTTAACATTTTACTCAACATATTGAGTAATTTTATTACTAAGCGTGCCGGCCGTCAACTCTACTCCACGCACCCAGCACTGGCTTGAATCCTGGATTTGACAACCCTTAAGAACGGTTACCGCAAGTTTCAATCCACGCCCCTGCGCGAGGGGCGACTATATATGAACTAACATTCTAAATGTTAGAGAAGATGGTTTTTGAAGCTATAGAACTTCCAAACCGTTTGTTTGCCTTTACCTCAAAGCCGATAGCGGGATGAACTTTTGGATTCGATGGTTGTAACCATCGGCAACATAAACGTATCCACGAGAATCAACCGCTATTCCATAAGGCCTATTGACCTCGTCTTCGGGACAAACATAATCGAGACCACCTATACCCTAAAGAAATCAAAGCGCGCTCTGCGCCTTATCTTTCGATTCTTCCCTAAAGAACGGGATGGCAACGATGAACTATGCGGATACCTAACAAACAGCTTTACCGATGAAGCGGCACAGGTTGTCGAGAAATATCGCAAGAGGTGGAGGCTAGAGAACGCATTCGCTGAGCTTAAGAACGACTGGCACATCGATAAGCTTCCCAGTTCTGACTTTGAGAAGATCGATGCCTTTATTATGCTCACCCTTGTCGCTTACAACCTCACGGTGTATCTCAAGAGCCATCTCAAAGAGCTGGCCAAGGCCAGGATCTCTACGCTTAGGCTCAAGCTCATCAACCTATCTGCTGCTATTAAAACAGCAGCCGGCCTTGTCTATGTAGATGCAGTTTTCAAAGAACACTTGCCGAGAGGTCGTATAAGATGTGGCCTCTCGATTACTACCCCTCACCTAAGTGAGGTGATTTACAGTTGAGTTGCAAAATCCCTGAGTCTATAATGAGAAATGTCCCATAACGAGAGTTGTATTCAGGGCTACGAATAACCCCGAATTGCTTGAAATCATGAGGTAAGCTATGTCAAAGAAAAAATTCGATACGGCGTACGAGTTCAAAATAACGTTAAAAGGTATAAAGCCGCCCATCTGGCGAAAGATACAGGTGCCGTCAACCTATAATTTTTGGGATCTGCATGTCGCCATTCAGGACGCCATGGGATGGCTTGACTACCATCTTCATGAATTTAAAATTAAGAATCCGTCTACAGGCCGGGAAGAAAAGATCGGCATGCTAAACGACGAAATCGATTACGATGACGATATCGTTCCCGAAGAGGGCCAGGTAATCGCCGACTGGTTTTCTATGAGCAACCAGGCCGCCGATTACCTGTACGATTTTGGAGATGGCTGGGAGCATGAGATAAAGCTTGAAAAAATCCTTCCCAGGGAAAAGGGCGTTAAATACCCGATTTGCATCGATGGTAAGAGGGCCTGTCCGCCCGAGGATTGCGGCGGTACCTGGGGTTATGAGAATCTTCTTAAGATAATCCGCAATCCCAAGCATGGGGAATATCAAGAGACGATGGAATGGCTTGGGGGCAGGTTTGACCCCGAACGCTTTGACTGCTCAGCCGTTAGCTTTGATAACCCCGATAAGCGCTGGGATATAGCTTTTGGATATGAGAGTCAGCCGCCCTTGCCAGAAGTAGATAAAACACGGGGCCTTCAGAAGAATAAAGGTGCGGCGAAGGTTACCAAGAAGACGCAGGAAATGCCCGTTGAGGTAAGCACGGCGGCAACGGCAAACTCGTTGCGCCTTGATGTTATAGCGATACTTAATTATATAGGCGATAAGGAATTGAAACTTACGCAGGGGGGCAACCTGACCTTAAAGGACACCCGTGCGGTAAACGATCTTTTTGTTGAACCTCAAAAGCTGGATAGTAAAATCGGCGACCATGTATATAAACTGCGGACCGAAGAGTATGCCCGAAGAGTATGGTTTTTGCGGATATTATCTCAAAAAGCCGGGCTTACAAAGATACGCCACAACAAAATCTCGCAGGCAAAAGCGGCAAAGAATTTCTTGAAGAAAGACCCCTACCAACAGCTCGGGTTATTGTTTAACGCGTAGTTGGAGAAAGACCACTGGGGAAGGCTCACCACATCGCCCGATATGGTTGAGCCCCTCATGTACAGGGCAGGTGAGGTAATCCGGTACCTGTTGAGTTTTCCTGCAGGCCAAAGGATAGGTTTCGAGCAATTCGGGTATGGTTTGCTGAGCGCACTGAGCCTTCAACTGGTGACTACATACCCATCAATCGCCGATACCTTTATGTATGTCGCAATTGCTTTGTCTATGCTTGAGCCCCTTGAATTGTTTGGCGTCATATCCGTTGTCAGGGCTCCGGACAAATATGGGCATGACAAAATTGTGGCCTTTCAAATGACGGAGCTGGGGTTGGCATTATTAAGCGATAGATAGTGCGATCTCTCGTTTCATATTCATCGTGGTAGCCCTGGAAGATTTACGTCCATTCAGCAAGATCAGATTTCAGAAATTATTCCAATTAATTTTTGGTTTATGCCCTGACATGAAGTTTCAGCACGTCTACGCCCTCTTAGACATTTTACTCAACGTGTTGAGTTATTTTACTCAGCATTGGATTGAATCCCGTCCTTAAATTTTCTTCCGCTTTTTCAAGACTACCTTCGAGCCCAAGGGGTTCTTCGAATTCACGAAACAAAACACGCTGTCGCACCCAAACTTCGTTAAGAGAACCTTCGTAGATAAAACTCTTGCGCAAATCATTGTATGTAGATACAATGTAGCTACAATACTTGACCAACCGGCGAGGAGCAGTTAATGGCAATTCGCGTTACCGATTTCGAGTGGGATGATGGCAACACCGATCATCTCGCTGAGCATGGCGTCACACCTGATGAGGCTGAGGAAGCGGTCTATGATAAGAGGTACGTTGGTCGTACCCGACAGAAACGCCTTGTGTTTCTTGGTCAAACCGACGCGGGGCGATATCTCAAAGTCATTTGTCAGCTGAAGGGATCAATTGCCAGGGTCATAACCGCATACGATATGGACGAGAACGATAAGCAGTTTTGTAAAAGCAGGGGGAAATAGCGATGTGTGGTTCAGCGTCCACGTAAAAACGCGTATGCTGTGAGGGCAAGTTTTAGGATGATAGGAGAGCCATAACTATGAGTAATGAAAAAAAGAAGATTCCACATTTTAAGAACGAAGAAGAAGAGCGCGAATTTTGGCAAGCCCATAGCGCTACCGAATTTCTGGACGACATGGAGGACGTGACTGACGAGGTAATAGTCACACGTCCGAAGAAACGATTATTGTCATTTCGAATTGATGATGAGGTTATCGAGCGCCTTCAAAAGCTTGCCCGGCGCAAGGGAATTGGTTATCAGACACTAATGCGGGTTTGGGTTATGGAGCGCCTTGAAGAGGAGGAGAAACGTGCTGGTTAGGTTAATTTAAATTCATTAAAATGAATCACACTGTCGCACCTTTCTTGAAGTGAGATAAGCCCAAATGCTATTAAGTTTCAATCCACGCCCCTGCGCGAGGGGCGACGAACGGAATTAAGTTATTAATCGCCTGTCTTAAGTTTCAATCCACGCCCCTGCGCGAGGGGCGACCCGGTGTGCTCGACGATGCTGGAATAGATAACCAGTTTCAATCCACGCCCCTGCGCGAGGGGCGACTCAGGCCCAGGCGGTGGGCCAATTGAGGTGCAAAGTTTCAATCCACGCCCCTGCGCGAGGGGCGACCGATTACTTGCAGCTCGTGCAAACCACCACTAAGGTTTCAATCCACGCCCCCGCATGGGGGGCGACTGCTATTAGCCTTGTTATAGCAGCACATTTCACGTTTCAATCCACGCCCCCGCATGGGGGGCGACTTTTTAGTGCTCTTTCTCATTGAGCCCTCCTATTTAGTTTCAATCCACGCCCCCGCATGGGGGGCGACCTAAAAATTAATGAGGGTACAGCTTATTGATATTCGGTTTCAATCCACGCCCCCGCATGGGGGGCGACTTTTACAGACGTGGCTGCGGAGCTTAGACGCATGTTTCAATCCACGCCCCCGCATGGGGGGCGACTTGGTCGTAAGGGTGGAGGCAAAACGCTGTACTTGTTTCAATCCACGCCCCCGCATGGGGGGCGACCTTGAGCGTTGCCGCTTTTAGCGCCTCTTGGATGTTTCAATCCACGCCCCCGCATGGGGGGGCGACTTTGAGCGTGACCGCTATCTCGTCGTGCAGTTAAGTTTCAATCCACGCCCCCGCATGGGGGGCGACCTTGAGCGTTGCCGCTTTTAGCGCCTCTTGGATGTTTCAATCCACGCCCCCGCATGGGGGGGCGACTTTGAGCGTGACCGCTATCTCGTCGTGCAGATAAGTTTCAATCCACGCCCCCGCATGGGGGGCGACCTGCCTCATATGATTTTATATCCTCGCATGGTCAGTTTCAATCCACGCCCCCGCATGGGGGGCGACTCCTCAGTAATGGGCCAGCATGCTGCTATCGAAAGTTTCAATCCACGCCCCCGCATGGGGGGCGACGCCAACTGGCAGGCAGCTTGGTAAGCTCTTGTAAGTTTCAATCCACGCCCCCGCATGGGGGGCGACGCATGTTGAAGAAAAAGGTGATGTCGAAGTACAAGGTTTCAATCCACGCCCCCGCATGGGGGGCGACTGTTTCAGCGTGCCAATAGCCTGTCGGATCGTAAGTTTCAATCCACGCCCCCGCATGGGGGGCGACGGAAAATCCCCAGTGGATGCCGCTTGAGATGCCGGTTTCAATCCACGCCCCCGCATGGGGGGCGACTTATATATCTATTAAGAAATATCCTAGTGTAATGTGTTTCAATCCACGCCCCCGCATGGGGGGCGACTGGGGGTT
This sequence comes from Candidatus Aquicultor sp., assembly GCF_054640775.1. NCBI lineage: Bacteria > Bacillati > Actinomycetota > Candidatus Aquicultoria > Candidatus Aquicultorales > Candidatus Aquicultoraceae > Candidatus Aquicultor > Candidatus Aquicultor sp. Next base: position 14,557 of record NZ_JBTSLF010000063.1, read on the forward strand.
TTGCCAGCATCTGGATGGTGGATG
>NZ_JBTSLF010000064.1:0-14418 GCF_054640775.1 Candidatus Aquicultor sp.
AGCGCGATGGCCGCGGATTCTATGTCGATGTAAAAGACGGTCCCCCCGTAAACCGCCATAAGCCATCGGTAGATGTCTTATTCCGATCAGCCGCGCACTCAGCCGGGGCCAAGGCGATAGGCGTGATATTGACCGGAATGGGCAGCGATGGGGCGCAGGGCATGCTCGAGATGAAAGAGGCCGGGGCGTTTAATATCGCGCAAAGTAAAGAATCGTGTGTCGTATTCGGAATGCCCAAATCGGCGATAGAAAAAGGCGCGGTCGATAAGGTTGCTAGGATTGATTCGATGCCCAGTCTTATTATGCAGCAATTAAAAGCCGCAGGCTAATCTAACGACCGTCTTCTAGCAGACAACACCGCAGATTATCCTATAGCGATTTAAGAAGTCCTGGTAAAAGAACGGTACCAATACCCGACGGGGTACGGGCATAACATCTCGTTTTTAGTCCCCCTCCTTGTTTGCCCGGTGAGGCATTGTATACTTAAACCATGCGTCTGACGTTGGAGCCGATTTAAAATATTTTTTGCCGCACGCCCGGAAACGGAAAAATCAGGGCGAAACCATGTCCAAAAACAAACCCCTTGTCCTCCCATTTTATGACATATCAATAGATCTCAGCAGATAATAATTAGATGCGCAAATCCGCTTGAAATGCTCTTTTGTCACCTTGCGCAGGTCTGGACTTCTTTAAGACGGTTCGGTATAACGGACAACGAATTGCCAAAACCAGACAGTAAGGGGTGATTGTACTGAGACGAGTAGTGTTAACGTTCGCTCTGGCGTTGCTTTTAACAGTAACGCTATCCGGAGGAAACGCATTTGCGCTAACAAGATCGGAGGTGATAGGCCGAGCCATAGCCTGGACAGACAAACATGTCGCGTACAGTCAAGCCCGCACGTTCATGGGTTACAGAACGGATTGTAGCGGGTTTGTTTCCTATGCCTTGGGCCTAGGCAAGCCGGGCGCGACGACGAATACGTTATGGAACAAGACGTTTTCGCTCAGGAAAGAGGAACTTCAGCCCGGCGACGTGATGCTTGCTAAAGACAGGCACGTGGTTTTGTTTGCCGGCTGGGCAAACAGTAACCACACCAAATATGTTGCGTACGAGCAGGCCAGCTCGGTGGGTTCGGTGTGCCGCGTGATACCGTATCCCTACTATAACGGAAGCGGACGGTATGTCCCGAGGCGTTGCCGGGGCATAAGCGGCTCTGCGGTTGCTGTGAGCAGGGGCGGAGCAAGGGAGCCTAATCGATTCAGGCGCGCCGGAATGCCGCTACGTGTCATGTTTACACAACAGCAAAGCGATTTCAGTGGCGATGGAGTATCGGATCTTTCGTTTATCTACGATGGTTCAGGGGATAAGCGCTCGCTGTGGCGCTTCTACTCAAACAAATCGAGCTTTAAAGCTTCTAACGTATGGACGAGCACCCAGGGCACATTTGAGGCCTCGCGTACCAAACAAGCGTCCGGGGATTTTAACGGGGACAAAATCGCCGATACGGCGGTGTTTTATCGCAATCCCGATAATTCGACGGCCATCTGGATCTTTTACTCAAGACGAGGGAAAGCGCCGCAGTCCGTCCGAGTCTGGACCAGTAAGCCGGGCGCGTTTGATTGGGAGCATATGAAGATGGTATCGGGCGATTACAACGGTGACGGACGTTATGACCTGGCGTTCTTTTATGGTCCGCAGGGTAACCGGGATGCCATCTGGGTTTTCTTGACCAAAAAGAGTGGCGGTTTCTCTACCACTAAGTGGTGGTCAAGCAAGCCGGGCGGGTTTTCTCTAGACCGCGTTAAGCTCTCATCCGGCGATTTCAACGGCGACGGCCGGACCGATATCGCAATCCTTTACAACTACGTCAGCGGACCACCTGTGATATGGGTATTTACCGCAAAGCAAAAGGGCGGTTTTCAGGAGACACGGTGGTGGAAGGCCGGCTCCAGCACATTTCAGTTCAGCCGCGTAAAAATGGTGACCGGTTACTTTAACCGGGACGATAAGGCGGATCTCGGGGTCTTTTACAATGAGCCAAACGGCTCAAGCTCGCTGATCGCATTTACCTCAAATGGGTCGAACACGTTCAGCCCTAAGCAGATGTGGCGTAGCAAGATAGGCGGGTTCCAGTGGGACAAAGCCAAGGTCATGTCCGGCGATTTCAACGGCGACGGCCTATCCGACATGGCTTTCCTTTACGGATATGATGATGGGCATTGCGCTCTCTCAACGTTCTCGAACGATGCCGGAATCGGGTTTAAACAACGTAATTGGTGGTCGGGTACTCCTGGAGGCTATAGCTGGAGTCTCGCCATGTCCACGAATCAGGACTTAACCGAGGGCGTGGTAGTCCAGTAAAACGCAACGAACAGTACCGGTGGCCTGGGGCTCAAGCGAATGACCCCCGGCCACCGTTATGTAAAGATACCGCAGGATAATGCCGATATGTAACCTAATATTGTGCATATTAGAGGGGTAGTTGCGTGCTAACTAATATTGATGATAATGTGAAGCAGTTTTTTTCATTAAAAGAGCGGTTGTTTATCCTGTTGTTGGTGATGATCCTCCCGTTCATCGCATTCTCAATATATAAGGCGCTTAGCATTAACGATACCCTGGAAAAGCAGGCACAAACCGAAAGCCTCTTGCTTGCTAAAAACGTTGCACATGAGATCGATGATTATATCACCTCGACCGGTGAGTTCTTGATCCCGATCGCCAATAGCAAAGATGTCCGCACGCAAAATTACCTGGCGACTAGCGCGTGGTTTAAGAAAATCATCCCGAGCTATCCCTTTTACAGGAGCCTTACGTTCATCGATATGAACGGCAACATCCGCGCCTGGGCGGTGTCAGACCCGGCTGAGGCTAAAAATACGACGATGAATGTGCGCAACGAGGATTTCTTCAAAAAGGCCGTTGTCTCTAATGATGTTTCGGTTGGGGATTTTATGCATTGCATGCTGACCGGAAAGCCGGTCATCCATGTTACGTATCCGGTATTTAACTATGCCAACACAAGGGTTGGATTTGTTTCGACTTCGTTTGATATTAGGAAGATCCAGGGTAGGCTTATCCAGCTCAATGGCTCCAAGCATACGGTAGTGGACGTTGTTGCCAAAGATGGCACGATTGTCGCAAGGAGTCAGGAATCCGGTAAATACATCGGTCGCAATCTCTCACAGAACGCAGTCGTCAAAGCGATGACAGGAAAAACTGAGGGCGTGGATAAGGTAACAGGCCCCGATGGGATCACGAGGGTTTACGGTTTTGCGTCGACCACCAAGGTGCCGTGGTTTACCAGGGCCGGCGTTGATACCCGGTATATTCAAGACCAGGTAAAGGGACAGCTTGCCAATCATTTTGCGGTGTTTATTCCCCTGCTGCTCGTCGCGATTGCGGGCTGGCTATGGATCGGCCGGGAGGTGGACAGGCTGCATAAGAAGACCGAGTACATGAGCCTTGTCGATCCATTAACCGATCTTTGGAATTACCGGAAACTGTATAGCGAACTCGATCACGAAATAAATCGTGCTAGGCGCCAGCAGGAGAAGCTCTCCTTTGCCATGATCGATATCGATCATTTCAAGCATTTTAACGACAAGAACGGCCACCAGCAAGGCGATGAGGCGCTGCGTGCAGTCGCCAAAGTCATCGTCGGCGCCGTGCGTGATGTCGATTTCGTGTTCCGCTATGGCGGCGAAGAAATGAGCGTAATCTTGCCCGATACCGATAAGGCGGGCGCCCGGGTTGTCGCCGAGCGCATCCGCAAAGACGTCGAACAAGCATCCATCCCGGGTGCGCAAGAGCAGCCGTCGGGCAGATTGACCGTCTCAATCGGGCTTGCGACCTATCCCTATGACTCGATCTCAAAGGAAGGCCTCATAAAAACCGCTGATTCCGCCTTGTATAGGGCCAAGAGCAAGGGGAGAAATAGGGTAGAGGCATACGGCGATGACGACCTGAGCTGGGACGACGAACACTACCTCAACAGCGACTCCTACCTCGACGATTACGACGTCAAGGAGAATGATGAGGAAAAAGGCGAGGACGACGGCGAGTTTCGTCCTTTTAGAATGTGTGTTTAAACACCTCCCTCGATAATCCCTTGGATATTCTAACATCATCGAAATACTCTACAAGCATGGCTTTACAACTCGGCCTTTAGGCATTAGCATTGTATCTAGAGAGCAACGAGTACCCGAGCCATGAGATTAGAGGATTTAGTGAGTTTAGACGTAAGAAGCCCGCACGAACAAACAAACGATATACGGTCAAACTGCCCCCTTTCCTCAACCAAAACAAGTATTGACAAGTGCATAAAAGAGCACTGTTCGGCGTTTATCTCAAACACCGAGAAATGCTTTTATGTGATTGCCGCCGGCTTCGGCCTGGAGATTATAGAAAGGGACGGCCAAAAAGCTGAACATAACGTCCTTTTCATGCATGATTTCCAGGCTGTTTTTACGGAGCATTACGACCGTGTATGCAGGATTGCCTATCGTATGCTAAGAGACAGGGAGATGGCCGAGGATGTCGCCCAGGAGGTTTTTGTAAAGGCATATAAGAACGCCAGGACGGTGGAGCCCGGGATGCCGCTTGCAGCTTGGCTTTATAGAGTGACGACGAACCTCTGTCTGGATGAGCTGAGAAGGCGAAAGACGTTAATGATCGAGCCCCGTGCCGATTTTGATGTTGACGAGATTCATAAGAAATTTAAAATATGCCAGCCATCGAATCCTGAAATGGCCCTCGATGAGGTTGAGGATAGAATGTTAATCGGTAAGGTTCTTCAAAGTCTCCCACCCCATTATTGCCAGGCGTTAATTATGAAGTGCGTCGATAATCTCAGCTATGAAGATATCGCGTACGCTATGGATACCACGGTAGCGGGAATTCGCTCGATTATCTTCAGGGCGCGGAGACAGTTCATTAAGCTGTACATGGAACTCGCCGAAGAGGCAGGCCAAACCATAAACTTATCTGATCTTCCGGTATTAAACTAACGGCTGCAAAATAATCCCTAGCTTTGCTTCATTTTGTCCAGGAGTTTACTAAAATACAAGGCGTGCTCGCCCTCTACTTTGGACAGCCAACCGAAGATAAGAGCTATATTATCCAGGCCTTCTTCCTTGGCTTTCTGGGAGAACTCTTTGTACATCTTTTCCGATTCGTAGGTTTCGCCTTCTATGGACTCCCGCAGGTTATCAAGCGTTTTAGTGGCGCCTCCAAGCAAGTAGAGCAGGTGAGAGAGCGCATGCCAGGTCTCTTCATAGGAAAAGTTTAAGAACATTTCTTCGGCCTCTTTGTTGCCCTCAAGCCGCGCCAACTGCGTGAATAGAAGGTACCTGCGGTTTGCCTGCGATTCACCCGAGAAGGCTTTCTTGAGATTCTTCTCGGTTTCGGTACCCTGAACACTCTCGATTTGATCGACCTTAACGAACTCCTTGGAGCCGGCCCCGCAAACCGCACATTCTTCGGGCGGATTCATCCCGATCGTCAACATTCCACATTCCTTACATCTCCATATCATAAAAGAGACCTCCTTAATCTTTCTTTTATCGTTTATAGTTCACGTAATCATAACATAAAGTACTTGAATGCCCAGCCTTACTGGGTGAGATTGCCACACGATTGTATAGATATGGGTTGAGTGGGCTGTGATAAGTATAAGGGTTAAGGATAGCTTAATACATAAGTAATACCTGGTATGTAAAGGGCTAGGTGCTTGGGGCATAAAATAAGGCGGGAATTATGAACGTAAAGTGGAGGTGGTGTTCTTATGTGAATACTATGCGAACAGAGCGGGGTGTGGCACGCGGGTGGCGGGGTACTTGTCATTGCGGATTTAGTTCAGTATAATATGAACCGGCAGCGTGAGGCTGCCATACTTTATGTTAGAAGCCTGAACAGGCTTTTGGAATAGCATTGAAACTAAATATTATGGCGCGTTCGTCTAGTGGCCTAGGACATCGCCCTCTCAAGGCGGAGATCACGGGTTCGACCCCCGTACGCGCTACAAAGTCAGAAGGGCTGTAGTGAGAAACTGCAGTCCTTTTTGCTTGGAAATGTAACCAATTTGCGGACATACTATAAACCTAACACAATGTAAGCTGATGTTGGGTATATCTTGCCACTTGTACTGGTTTTACCACTTTTGCGCATATAGCCGACTATCAGTGTAGAGTTAGAAAAACCGAATTGATCTACAACAAGACCACAATAAAGAGAGGAAAGATTCCTCCCTTTATTGTTTCCTGTAAGCGGTAGATTATTTGATAATTCTAGTGCCATTGCTGAGTAGCACCTCCGGTATGCTACCGTTGCTGTTAAGGGTGGTGAAGTTGGTGTATCACCGAGTTAATATCGATATTTTATTTTTGTCTATGAGCAAACGCATAACTATATATGCCATTTGCTGATTTCAAGTAATAGCTGCCCGTTGTTCCCACAAAGATGGTTCCGTCTTTTGTAAATGTTGGAGAGACGGCGAGCGTTGAAATACCGATGTTATCTGGAAAATCACCAACCTGCCGCCAAGTCCTACCGGCGTTTTTTGAGCGATATGCCTCACTTGTGCTCCAAGCATACAACGTATTATCATGGGCAAAACTAGCTGATGCAATGATACCCTGTGTACCTGGAAAATGGTTATTTACAAGGGTCCACGTTTGTCCACCGTTTGTTGATCTATATAAGCCATTCTTGGTTACGGCAAAGAGGGTTTTATCCTTAACATAGTTTGACGACATTGCTGCCAGGTAAACAGAACGATCCTTCGGTGGGGTTATATTTGACCAGTTCTGTCCGCCATCGATTGACTTATAAAGAAAAGTTCCAGCGTTGAAATTGCTAGCAAACGTAACTGCAAGAACCGTACAGTCACGTGCATATGTAGGCGATATGATAATTGAATTAATTTCGGGTGGTGGAACATTAGGGTCTTTTATTAGCGCAGAACCGCTCCATGTTAAGCCGGCATCCGTTGATTTTAAGACTGCTCCTGTGGTGCCTGCAGCATTGGAACCAAAGAATATGGTTTTATCACGCGCAAAGTTCGGCGAGAATACGAGTGGTGTCCTCCCAGTGTTGGCATTGCTAAAGGTTTCGCTTATCATCCAACTAGCCCCACCATCAGTTGACCTAAAAAGAGCAAACAGTGAATCATTAAATATCGTTTTGTCAACTTCAAAGTTTGGGGAAACCGCAGATAGGTAACCAGGCGCAATAATCGACCAGGTTTTGCCCGCATCGGTTGTCTTTTCAACCCCGCGAGAGGTCAGGGCGAGGATTGAACAATCACGCACGTAGTTTTGTGAAGGGTAGATCGAGGTGATACCAACCTCCATCGGCCCGATGCTTGTCCACTCATTTAATTCAGCAAAGGCAGCTGAGGGTAAGTTTAGCAACAAAGCTAAAGAGAACAAAATGGTGAATAAAAGCAGTAATCTAGTTTTCAAACCAATTCCTCCTTAATGTAGCAGTACAACGACAGAATATATTCCCTAAATCTTACTCACAAATCATAAGGATTGTAGGAATATATTTTTCAGCGTTATGAAAGGTAGCTAAAAGCAGTGGCGATTGAATGTGCTGCTAGATAAGGTAATTTGCCATTCTTGTTGAAGTTACAGCTTTTAGTAACAATCCTTCTATGCTATAGATACAACCTAGGAATTATAGGCTTTTTATTTTGCACAAAACGAGAACCCGAGCAGGGGGCCTATTCCTGGGGAAAGCAAGCCCATAATTATCCAATAAAAAAAGCCCTAAGGAGGTTTAAGCCCGGAAGAGTTGGGAAAAAACTCTAACAAGATCGATGCAAATCACGGAGAAAGGACGAAGAAATGTTTTCCCTAAGAACTCTTTTCGGCGCTGAGCTTTCCCGGCATGAAGTTAATTACGGCCCTGGTTTTCGAAAAGGGCTTCTTCCGCGAAACAAGGCCAAAGTCTATCTGGTCGATTTTGCGGGATATGGATTGGCGAATCGTGAGGCCTATACTGCCGATCTCTCCCACGGGCAATCATCTCGATCCGCATAACGATGCCGTCAGTTCTTGTTAAGCGCATGCATATCCCCGATGTATGCCGCCCTTCACATTGTTAGGTGCTGCTGATCCCTATACCGATAATTTCTGTACTTCTTATATTTGCGTTTTTACCCACACAGATATCCCGTTTCTTCAGCGTTTGATAGCGACAGGCTTCCCTGCATGGAAAGAATTATGCGATTTTTGGGTAATATCCCTACAAAGGTAAGCAAGAATTCAATTCCAGGACCCACCATTATTTTTATGTGAGTTGATCGATTTTGAGGAAAGAAGCATGGGACGAGCCGCTCGAGAATATTCTTGAGGCGCTCGCCGAGGGAATTCTTATCATCGATAAGTACCGCCGGATAACATTCGTTAACAGTTCTGCCGAGATGATCATTGGTCTTGGCAGGAGTGAGCTTGTCGGCCGGGTCTATACCGAGATCGTATCTAGGATTGCCACACCCGAAGGTAAACCTTTTGCAGTTGAAGACCTTGCTTCGAGCGAGGTCATCCGGACCGGTAAGCCGGTATACGGTCGGGAGGAGATGTTCGAACGCCCGGATGGGTCAAAAGTAATCATTTCGGTAAACGCCATGCCGATTTATCGCGCGAAGCGAATAGTGGTGGGCGTGGTGGTATCTCTCACCGATATTACTGAGCGCAAGCTCGCCGAAGAGGCGATGAGGGCTTCAGAAGCTAACTACCGCGCGATTTTCAATGCCGCCAATGATGCGATTATTGTGCACGATATCAAAACAGGTGGGATTTTGGATGCAAACCGTAAAGCGGAAGAGTTATACGGCTATGCCGCTGAAGAAATCAGGCTACTAAATATCGTCGATCTTAGCGCCGGGAAGCCCCCCTTCTCTCAGGAGAACGCAAGACGATGGGTGGAAAAGGCCGCTAAAGAGGGGCCACAGCTTTTTGAATGGCTGGCTAAAGACAAGTACGACCACTTGTTTTGGGTAGAGGTCAACCTGAAAAAGGCGGTTATCGGTGGCGAAGAGCGAGTTTTAGCCGCCGTGCGCGATATTTCCGAGCGCAAGAAGCTCGAAGATGAGCGCATGCAGCTGGCCGAACAGGTGCAACTGCTGCTGGAGTCGACGGACGAGGGAATCTATGGCATCGATCTGGAAGGACATGCCACCCTCTTTAATAGGGCCGCATCAAGAATGACGGGATATTCGCCTGAGGAAGCGGTCGGTAAGAATGTTCACGAGCTACTTCACTATAAACATCCCGATGGGACACCATATCCTATCCAAGATTGCCCGGTAGTCAGGGCGTTCAGAGTCGGGCAGGGAGTGCGCATCGATGCCGAGGTGTTCTGGCGAAAAGACGGGACACCGTTTCCCGTCGAGTACTCATCCTATCCCATTATCGAAGGTGGGGTAATAAGGGGTGCGGTTGTAACGTTTACCGATATAACAAGGCGCAAGATGACGGAAGCGGCAGTCCGTGAGAGCGAAAGCAGGTATCGCAGTCTCTTCGAAGACTCCCCCGTATCCCTCTGGGAGGAGGATTTATCGGATATCAAGGCATATCTCGATGAGCTGAGAAGCAAAGGGATCGAGAATTTCAGGGAGCATTTCGACAGTCATCCCGAGACCGTTAAGCATCTGGTTTCCATGGTAAAGGTGGCTGATGTAAACAGGGCTACGCTTGATCTCTACAAGGCCACGAGTAAAAAAGAGCTAAAAGAAAATTTACGGGTTGTTTTTAGCGACGAATCTTATGAAACGTTCAAGGAGGAGACCATTGCGCTTGCTGAGGGCGCTACGAAGTTTGAAAGCGAGGCCACGAATAGAACGCTTACCGGTAAGCAGAGGAATGTTGTTTTGCGGCTCTTTATCGCTCCCGGTCATGAGAAGACATGGGGAAAAATATTTGTTTCGATCACCGACATAACGGAGCGTAAGCGCGCCGAGGAGTTAAGCAATGCGCTTAATAACATCAACTCTGCAATCAGCTCAACCCTTGATTTCGACGAGATCATGCAGCGGGTCGTCATCGCATCGGCCCAGGCGTTACGGGCAGATGTCGCGGCCATTGCGCTTCATGAAGACGACCACTGGGTGGCGAGGTACCTCTACGGCGCTGCCGTGGGACAAGCGGGTATGCAGCTAAGCGGTGAAGAGATCGCATATATATCCCGCGTACTGCGGGGGAAGAAATCCTTGGCTATCGGCAATGCCCTTGAGGATACGAGTTTCGATCCTGAATTGGCCAGGAGATATGGTATTAAGTCTATCCTGGCGGTTCCGTTATGGGTGAAGGATGAGCCGGTCGGCGTTTTGAGATTCGTCTATCACAAGACCGCCATAACCTTTACCGACGCCCAGCTTGATTTTGCGAATAAGTTATCGGTTTCGGTATCGCTCGCCATTGAAAACGCCCGTCTTTATGCTGCAGAGCGAAATATAGCGGACACCCTGCAAGAGGCCCTTTTGACCGTCCCCAAGCAGATCGAAGGGATAGATTTTGGGTACCTCTACCGCTCGGCAACCGAGACAGCTAAGGTCGGCGGCGATTTTTACGATTTATTTGAACTCGAGCACGGTAGGGTGGGCATAGTCGTAGGAGATGTTTCAGGCAAAGGACTGGAAGCTGCAACGTTAACCTCACTTGTAAAAACCACGATCAAGGTGTATGCGTATGAGGATTCTTCGCCTGCCTCAGTTATGGCAAAAACCAATGAAGTAGTCACCAGGGTCTCTGCATCCTCAATATTTATCACCGTATTTTTCGGTATTCTTGATACTGCGACCGGGGCATTAATGTACTGTAGCGCAGGTCATCCCCCGGCCATTCTAAAAAGGCACTCGGGTGAGACCGGGTTCTTAACTACAAGCTCCCCGGTCATCGGTGCGTTTCATGGGCTCAATTATATCGACGATCGGATAGTTCTTGAAAAAGGGGATATTGTGGTCCTGTACACGGACGGGGTGACCGAAGCCCGGTGCAGCTATGGGTTCTTTGGCGATGAGAGGCTTGCTAAGCTTGCCGATAGCTTGGGGCCTATGCACGTAAAGGAATTACCTACCGAGATATTTAAAGAGATCATGAGATGCACGGGTGGGCGACTCTCCGATGATATAGCCCTTCTCGCCATTTCATATTAACCGGTAGCTGCTACGTAATCGCCATGAGCTATCTGGCAATATCTAACTTTAGTAACGCATGGACATGGGGTAAACTCTCTGTATACACACAAGCGTGTGTTTCTTAGAGGGTGGGGGCTGAATGTCTTATTCATCGATAAAGCGTTTTCTAATCGGCAGGCCGCTTTCTACCGAGCGCCTAGCCGAGGAGAAGCTTCCCAAGAGGTACGCTCTAGCCATCTTCTCGTCGGATGCACTATCATCCACGGCATATGCAACCGAGGAAATCCTGATAGTCCTCGCTTTAGCCGGGGTGGGAGCGCTGCGTTTATCGTTGCCGATCGCAATCGCTATTGTGCTCTTGCTCGCAATAGTAGTAATCTCATACCGCCAGCTTATCGTTGCATATCCAAGCGGCGGCGGGGCGTATGTCGTTTCCAAAGAAAACCTTGGAGAGACGGCGAGCCTGGTCGCGGGGGCCTCCCTCCTTATCGACTATAGCCTTACCGTCGCGGTTAGTATCAGCGCCGGCATCGCGGCCATCGCATCGGCGTTCCCCGAATTATTAGAGTTCAAAGTGGAGTTGGCTTTGCTCGCGATTGTTCTTGTCGCGATGGCCAACCTGCGGGGCGTAAGGGAGTCGGGGAGGTTGTTCGCAATCCCGACCTACGCCTTTATCCTTGGGCTTACGTTGACCCTTGTGGTGGGATATTTCCGTTACTTGACAGGCCACATTACGCCATCCACCGGGCACGTCGTCAAAGCGATCGAGCCATTGACGCTGTTCTTGGTCTTGCGGGCGTTCTCATCCGGTTGCTCAGCGTTAACCGGAGTCGAGGCGATAAGCAACGGCGTACAATCATTCAAACCTCCTGAAGCGGTGAATGCCCGCACTACGCTTGTGTTGATGGGTCTTATTCTGGGAGTCTTATTCCTTGGGATAACGGGACTTGCACAGATTTTCAGGGTCGTGCCGGTTCCCACCGAGACCGTTGTCTCCCAGATCGTCCGAAACACCTTTGGACAGGGCACGTTTTACTATTACGTGCAGATCACCACGGCGCTTATCCTTACCCTTGCCGCCAATACCAGCTTCGCGGGATTCCCGAACCTGGCGTCGGTTATGGCCATCGATGGCTACCTGCCAAGGCAGCTCAAGACCAGAGGGTTCCGGTTGGCATATTCAAACGGGATTCTCCTGCTTGCGGTGTTTGCGGCGGTGCTCGTGGTGGCGTTCCGGGCGGATACGAACCGTCTGATTCCCCTCTATGCGGTCGGCGTCTTCACGGGATTTACGCTCTCCCAATTCGGTATGGTCAGGCACTGGCACAGGGAATCACAGCAAAACCCGGGTTGGTGGCATAGGGCGTTAATCAACGGTATCGGCGGTATCGCAACACTGGTCGTTACGCTGGTGCTGGCAATAACCAAGTTCATCGAAGGCGCTTGGATCGTTATAGCCATCGCACCAATTCTGGTGCTTATTTTTCGGCGTATACATAAGCACTATGTATTGATAGCAGCACAGCTCTCAATAGAGCAATTAAAGGCTGTTCCGCCCATAAAGCACAATATCGTCGTTTTGGTGTCGACGGTCCATATCGGCACGGTTCTGGCGATCCGCTATGCGAAATCCTTGAACCCTACGTTTATACGAGCGGTACACGTCGATATCGATTCCAATCAGACCGGTAAGGTCGAGAAGAAATGGGCGCAATTAGATTTCGATATACCGCTTGAAATAATCGAATCGCCATACCGCGATATCATCGGCCCGACAATCAGGCGTCTGCGTGAGATCGACAACGAGATGGAAGACGATATTCTCACCGTTATAATCCCGGAATTCGTAGTAAATCGCTGGTGGCAAATCTTTTTGCACAACCAAACCGCGCTCATTCTTAAAGCGTTGCTTTTCTTTTGGCGAAACGTCGTGGTTATTAACATCCCATACCATTTACGCTAGAAGCCTTACAGTGTGGTGCAGATAATGCTAGGGGCGCATTAGACTAAAAACGATTGTGCTTCCTCCACAGTATCGAAAAGTGAGATGCCGGAATCATTAAAGATGCCGAGGTAGGTAAGCTTCTTTGCGAGGTAGTTGTTGCTGCCGAGGACAACGGCCATGGTGGTGTTGCTCTGTCTTAGCATCGTCTGGTAAGAAATCAATAATCCGATCGCAGAGCTATCGAGAATTGCGATGGATGCCAGGTCGAAGATTACTCCTCTCGGGTTATTCGAGAGCGCCGTGAGCACCAGATCGTCGACCCGCTTCTTTTCCGAAATGTCGAACGCACCGGAAAAAACAAAAACTAAACTGCCCTTTTCTATAATATCAATAGTGAGCATCCACTTTATCTCCTATCGGTGTAGGCAACCAGTATATCATCAGCATAAGGCCCATGCTACCCTCAATATCAGGGAATTGAACGGGCAACCAAATCGAGTAATTATTCCAATAGTTTGATGACCATTACGGCCGCATCGTCATTTAGCTTTCCGCCACCGAAGGACTTCGCTTTCTCAATAATTGTGTTCGCCAGATCGTCGGCAGAAACGGAAGCATATTCCTTTACAATGTGCCCGAGGCGCTCGGTTCCAAAAAGCTCGTCATCTTTCCTGGCTTCGATGACGCCGTCTGTATAAAGAACGGTTATAGTGCCGGCCTCCAACTCTGTTGCGTAGTCTTCATACTTTGCATTGCCAAACGCCCCTATAGGAAGACCCCCGGTTTTTAGTTCGCTTATCTCGTCCGTCTTAGCGCTAAACACTAAGGGGGGCCAGTGGCCTGCATTGGCATACAGAAGCCTGTGCGTATTCACGTCGAGCATACCGTAAATTAGCGTTACGAACAATGTGGGGATAGTCTCGATAACCGCTATGTTGTTGACCCTGCCAACGACTTTGGCGGGGGAAGGCTCGTCATACGCAAAGGCCCTGATGGTATTCCTGATCCTGGACGCAAGGGTTGCCGCCTCTATGCCTTTACCTGAAACATCGCCGATGACTATGCCGAACCTCTGCTCGGCAATCTCAAAGAAATCAAAGAAATCCCCGCCGACCAGCGCCGCCTCCGTGGCGGATTGAAACTTAAGCCCGATCTCCAAGTGGTCCACTTTGCGTGCGATTACCGGTAAGAGATTTTCTTGAAGGATGGAGGCCAGATTTTTTTGCCGTTCGTAAAGCCCCGAGAGTTCCTTATTCCTTTGCTGGATTTCTCCTTGAAGCGCTAGCTGTTTCGCCTGGGCCGCCAGAATCTCGTCCTGCATGCGGTTAA
>NZ_JBTSLF010000065.1:0-14178 GCF_054640775.1 Candidatus Aquicultor sp.
AGTAGGGAGATAATTTAGGGGAGGTTTAAGAATGACAGAACAGACGGGCGTAAGCGTCCTTGAGGAGGAAAATTTGGTGTTCCCTCCAAAACCGGAATTTAGCGCAAATGCTCATATAAAGAGTATGGAAGAGTATGAGGCTCTTTACAAGAGATCGATAGAGGATCCAGAGGGGTTCTGGGCCGAGATGGCGGAGAAAGAACTCACATGGTTTAAGAAATGGGATAAGGTTCTCGATTACGATTTCCACAAACCGTACATCAAATGGTTTGAGGGCGGTAAGCTCAACGCCTCTTATAATTGCCTCGATAGACATGTGGAGACCTGGAGAAAGAACAAAGCGGCTATCATCTGGGAAGCCGATGATGGTACATCTAAAACGTACACTTATCAGCAGCTCCATCGTGAGGTCAGCAGGTTCGCAAATGTTCTTAAGAAAAAAGGCGTGAAGAAAGGCGACAGAGTATCTCTGTACCTTCCGATGATCCCGGAGCTTGCGATTTCGATGCTCGCATGTGCAAGGATCGGCGCGATTCATAGCATAGTATTTGGTGGCTTTAGCTCCCAGGCCTTACGTGACAGGATTCAGGATTGCGAGGCTAAAGTACTCGTCGTAGCCGACAACGGTATGCGCGGCGGAAGAGTAGTACCGCTCAAGAAGAACTCTGATGTGGCGATCGAGGAGTGTCCATCGGTTGATAGCGTAATCGTCGTCAATAGGGCTGGCGAGTGCGAGATGAAGGAAGGAAGAGATTCCTGGTGGCATGAGGAAATGGCCGCAGAAGATATCTCGAGCCACTGCGAGCCGGAGCACATGGATGCCGAGGACCCGCTCTTCATTCTCTACACATCGGGCTCAACCGGCAAGCCAAAAGGCGTTCTTCATACGACAGGCGGCTACACGCTTTACACAGCGCTAACATTCAGGTTGACGTTTGACTACAAAGAAGAAGAGACCCACTTCTGCACAGCGGATATCGGTTGGGTCACGGGACACAGCTATATCGTATACGGACCTCTGGCATGCGGCGCCACAAGCTTGATGTTCGAGGGCGTACCGAGCTATCCGGATGCAGGAAGGTTCTGGGATATAATCGACAAGCATCAGGTCAACATTTTCTATACAGCTCCAACAGCCATTAGGGCGCTCATGAAAGAGGGCGACAGCTGGGTTGAAAAATACGAGCTTTCATCACTCAAGGTTCTTGGAACCGTTGGTGAACCGATTAACCCGGCAGCGTTCATGTGGTATTACAACAAAGTAGGTAAGAGAAACCTACCAATCGTTGATACCTACTGGCAGACAGAGACCGGCGGATTCTTGATAACCCCGATGCCCGGCGCAATGACATTGAAACCGGGTTCGGCGACAAGACCGTTCTTCGGTGTCGAGCCTAAGGTCATCAAAGAGGACGGCTCACCGGCCCCAGTTGATGAGGGCGGTTACCTCGTAATCGAGAAGCCGTGGCCGGGAATGCTTCGCGGCACATACGGCGATCCTGAGAATGCCAGAATCAAAGAGGTATATTTCAGCCGCTTCCCAGGTAAGTACTTCACGGGAGACGGCGCAAGGGTCGACCGGGACGGGGACTTCTGGCTGACAGGACGTATCGACGATGTTATTAACGTATCGGGCCACAGGCTCGGCACAGCCGAGGTGGAGTCGGCTCTCGTAAGCCATCCATCAGTAGCCGAGGCCGCGGTCGTCGGATTCCCGCATGATGTTAAGGGTGAGGGCATCTACGTATATGTAACACTCAAAGATGGCTTTAACCCATCGCCTGAACTTAAGAAAGAGCTGGTAGGCCACGTAAGGACTATCATTGGCCCAATCGCAAGCCCTGATAAGATGCAATTCGCACCAGGACTTCCGAAAACGAGAAGCGGTAAGATTATGAGAAGGATTCTAAGAAAGATCGCCCACAACGAGATTAGCGAGCTTGGCGATATCTCAACCCTCGCAGATCCTTCAGTTGTAGAGTCACTCATTAAAGAGCGCCTCTAACGACTTTTTACCAACAGCATTTCATATATGTAAGGGCCGGTTTGAAAGAAACCGGCCCTTATTATAAAACCTCGGAATTAAATGAGCGTAAAGCTTATTTTTGTTTCAATTGCTCGGCGTTGCGGGAACCGAAGAGTTTAAGGCCATCTCCAGGAGAATTAAGTAACGCGTACGGTATCAAATATCGCCCCAAGCTGTGCAAATCCCATTCGATTCAAAGAAACACACGTCAACACACCTACCGAAGGAGCTTCACTAGTACCCGCCGCACTTTCTCTTAAAAACGTAGAAGCTCTCAAATGTGTCCCGTGTACCTCACCATAAAGCCACACAAAGGCCGTCAAGCGGCTTTAAGCTTCACAACTTGCATTATGAGTTTAAACCTCAGCGGTCTTTTTCGATAGAAGCGCGGCAAAAGGCGGTTACTTCATTATCAAAACAATCACTAAAAAAAGGGGGGAGTCGTCAAGAACACGTTTCTTTAGCGCAATGATCTTTACAAAGATGGGTTAATAAAATATGTCAATTAAGCTCGGATCAAAAATGAAAGAGGTGTAAAAATGAGTCAACCAAGTTCTTCCAAGGGCTGGACCGTAATGCTGTCTGGAACTGCTATCAACTTGGCGCTCGGCGTTTTGTACTCGTGGAGCGTTATAGCGAAAGCTATTAAGGCTCCAGTCGCTGAGCATGGTTGGGGTTGGACCGCGACGCAGACTCAGCTTCCGTATGCGGTTGCCTGCGGTGTCTTCGCGATTATTATGGTTTTCGCGGGTAGGGCTCAAGATAAAATCGGTCCCCGTGTTGTGGCGTCTCTTGGTGGCGCGTTAGTAGGTATCGGGATGATTCTTTCTAGCTTCGCAACCGCGGGTAACGGCATGTTGCTCACTATCGGGTTTGGTATTTTAGTCGGCGCAGGTATCGGCCTTGGATATGCTTCGGCTACACCACCTGCGATAAAATGGTTTCCACCTGCTAAAAGAGGTATGGTGTCCGGTATAGTTGTTGCTGGATTTGGACTCGCCTCAGTGTATATCGCACCGATGACGACAAGTCTGCTGAAAGCCTACGGAATCAACCAGGCGTTCCTTCTCTTAGGCGTCGGCTTCTTCTTCGTAACCGTTTTATTCTCGCAGCTATTGAAGAACCCGCCGGCCGGCTATATTCCTGCCGGAATGACGACGACCGCTGCAGCAGCGGCAGCAGCATCAGGAAAAAAGCATGATTATGATTGGCACGAAATGGTTAAGACCCCACAGTTCTATCTGTTGTGGATCATGTTTGCCTTCGGCGCAGCCGCCGGCTTGTTGACCATCGGAAGTCTTGCCGGAATCGTTTCAACTTCGGTTGCAGGAACCGCTAAGGACGCAGCGACACTGGCCAGGGCGGCTCAGTGGTCGTTTATCATGGTCGCAATTCTGGCCATTGCAAACGCGGGCGGTCGTGTTATCGCCGGATTTATGTCGGACATCATCGGGCGTATTAGGACGATGATGATCGTCTTCTTGCTCCAGGCAGTAATGATGTTCCTGTTCCCGACGTTTTCAGGTGTTCCGCTTCTTATTCTGGGAGCCGTTCTAATCGGATTTAGCTACGGCGCCTTGCTGTCGGTATTCCCGTCGACCACGGGTGATTACTTCGGCACCAAGAACCTCGGTATCAACTACGGTCTGGTATTTACCGCTTGGGGATTCGGAGGCGTATTCGGCCCGATTATGGCAGGTATGATCAAGGATGCCACAGGCTCCTTCCAGCTGGCCTTCCAGATTGCCGCCGGTCTCTGTATCTTAGCCGCTCTACTGACCTTTGTCACAAAAGCCCCAAAAACGGTTATGGTAGAATCACCGGTCAAAGCGGTGCTCGAGCCTGAAATGTAAAAATCAAGCAAGAGGTATACTTACAAATTTGTACATAGTGCTTTACAGTAAATAAGGGTGGATTTGAAATCCACCCTTATTTTTAGTGCGCCCAGACCATCCAACAGGGAACAATCAAACAAGACACACGTTATGCCGCCTCTGACTCAACGACTTTTAATACTCTCCCCGGCTTGATATCAATACGCTCGATCTGGTCCGAAGGCCATACCCTGATAACATTCTCTTCAGCAATCCAAACGCTTACAAATCCGTCCATCGGTCTATTATAGTCGACATCGTTCTCATCGACTGTAACCGAGCTTCCGTCTTTTAACCTGAACGTTAGTTTCGTCATCTTCATCACCTCCGGCTTGTATATACCCCAGAAAAACTTTTTGGGTTGTTTGGAGGGCAAGGTTTCGCTTACATTTTATGTTTTGCATCCGGAGTTTCGGGAACTATAAATGGGAAGGGAATTTTTGTGCAAAGTTTTATCAGAGGTGATTCACAGTTGCAAGAAAAAAGATTGAATGATTTAAGTGTTCGGAGGGTCATGGTTAACAACGTTAACATGATCATTGCGGATGGGGAGTGCGATATCTGTTCGGTTCAGCTTCTGAAGGATGAGATCGCTGAGGCTATTAACGAAGGAAACAAGAAACTCATTGTTGATGTGAAGAAAGTACAGTACTTAGACAATAGCGGTTTAGCGGTAATTTTGTGGGCACGGCATAAGATTGAAGAAAACGACGGGAGGCTTGTGGTCGTAGGATTAAACGGAAAATTCAGGCGCAAGCTCAACTCGTTTGGCAACCTTCTCAGCATCGTTTCTTCTGTACGGGAAGCGCTCGGAATTCTCGGTAAGAGCGGTTTAAGCTACAAACAGACCTCAAATTTCTAACAAGCTTTTAGAAGCAAAGAAATATGCGAATTAAAAGGCTAGTGGCTCAGGGGAGCAGAATCACCCTGAGCCACTAGCTATAGAGGTCTAAAATCTTTTGCTGCAATCCTTAGTAGTAATCTTGTTTTTAATCTTGCTTTATTTGTGCAGCATCAAAGAAATAATCTTGCATGCTTCGGCTCTCGTAGCACGGTTTTGCGGTCTGAACGTGCCGTCCGTATAACCGGAGAGAATACCGGTTTCTCTTAGTGTCGAGATATACGTATCCGCCCAATGCCCGCTGCAATCCGTGAAGCGGCTTGGCGTATTCTTTAAGTCCATGTTTTTAGCGTTGCAGATCATCTTGCAAATTTCTGCCCGCGTCACATAGTTGTTCGGCTTAAAAACGCCGCCGGCATATCCATCGGTTATGCCGAGTTGTTTCGCCTTCTCGATGTAGGCCGATGCCCAATGCGAGACCGTATCGTTGAACGATGGATACACGTTCGTGTCCGGTTTCTGGCCAAGTGCCGTGAGAATCATCTTGCAGAACTCCGCTCGGGTTATGTTGTTCTGGGGCCTGAAGCTGCCATCACTGTAGCCGTTTGCTACACCGCTATCAACAAGAGACATAACATCTGTATAGAACCAGTCGTTTGACCAGATATCGTTGAAATTGATCGAAGCCGTGTTATGTGTGGGTTCTACCGTATCGCCCTCGACGACTGTTGTTGATTCGTTGGAGCCGTTATCTTCTGAGTCGCCGCCAGAGCCACCCGAACCACCGCCGGAACCACCTGAGCCGTTATCTCCGGAGCCGGCGTAGAGGGTGTATGATGCAAATCCATCGTCGGGCACGGAATCATATATTATTTGGAGGCGTTCATCGTACACTTCCATGCACCAGTTGAATGCCTTTGTAGCTCCTAGCGAGCTTACCGGAACATAGGCGAATAGCATCGTCCCATCGGAGGTTTGGGTAACCTCATCCGATGCGGCAAACGGCGGCATATGACCATCATGCACAATTGCGGCCAGCTTACCCACGTTGTTCTGCACGACGTATTGAATCTCGACCATACGGTCTACCCCAGTCCCAGGAAGAGCCGGTATGCTGGTATTCAGGTTCTGATCCGCATCGAGAAAGAAGTAAATATGCTGGTTCTCGAGGATGCTTTTATCGAATGGCTGATAGGTTCTTATCATAAAAGCGATATTCTGCCCATCATCGGCTAAACCTACCCTGGCAACGTCGATCGCATACCCGCCCTCTTGAGCGTCGATCCATTCCGTACTGTTTTGCGGCGTCAAATCTTGCTTTGAGTACGTTGCGCTTATGGCCGGCGACCCCAACAATGAGCCCGATAGTAACAGTGTAAGTAGTGTGGTTGCACATAGTAAAATTAACTTCATTGCCATTTAGTCTCCTTTCGAAATCGACTCTCTAAGTTGAGTGCTCGCCCTTCGCTTGGTTAAGTGATAACCAGTTGAAGTATGCTCAGAACCAGGCTTATTACCAGCATGTATGCTAAGAACGCCTCGCTTGCAGGGCGGTTTGTTCTACCCCGAGCTACTAGCTTTTACCCGGAGGGAGCGTTTTTAAACTGTCCGACATAGAAAGCTGCACTATCGGATAGGATGCCGGAAGCAACCGCAGAGGGTATAGGTTAACACGGGAGCTGGAAGTTACTGTTAAAATATCGACAAAATAAGAAACCACATGGTTGGATATTGACTAAAACTGCGTTATACTAAGAGCGAACTCCATAACACATAACAGTGGTGTTGAGCGGTTCCTTTTGGGAAAGTTCGCACATAGTTTGCGAAGCGGATTTTTGCTAAAATGTAAGCAACCATCTAAGATGGATTAGAAGAGGTGAATTGTTTGTGAAAAAAAAGGTCATAATTGCAGTGATCGTCTTAGTGGCTATCGGCGGATTGTTGTATGGGAGATCGAGGGCTATCGATTATTATAGCCAGCAGACATCTATCGCTGAGGCTAAAGGCGATTTCCCGGGGGCAATAAAAAGTTTCAACAAAGTCGTTTTCCTCAGCCCAAGGACTGCAGCAGCGTTTGTTTATCGGGCCAGGCTTTATTTTAATAACGGCAATACCAATGCCGCCCTTGATGACCTCAATACAGCAATAAGCGTCGATAAACAAAATCCGGAAGCCCACTTTGGAATAGCATTAATTAGGCTACAGGAAGGCGATTTGAAGCAGGCTGTAAAAGAGCTCGATCTTGTGATCAAGCAACGTCCGAAATGGGTCGAAGCGTATCTTAGCCGCGAGGTTGCTCACAGAAAGCTCGGCGATAAAGACAAAGCGATCAAGGATCTCAAGGCAGTTTTAAAGCTTGAGCCGAAAAATCCGGCAGCGCTTAATACGTTACGAGCATTAGAATAAGAATTTAGTAAGAATGCGTTATAAAGCCCACCGGCTATGGTGGGCTTTTTGTTTTAGTTTTTATAAGATGCGTTTTGGAGAAATAATAGCTGAAGCTGTAGGTTGAAGGAGGAGTTGAGCATGATTTTCAATGAGGATCAAAGGCGCGAGATAGACGAGTTGTTAAGCGGTAATATGAGTCAACCGGTGAAGGTAGTGTTCTTTACGCAGGATGAACCCAGCCTTGAATTGCCGGTTCGGGTTGAGGTAACACCGTGTGAATATTGCAAGGAAACCGAAGAGATGCTCAAAGAGCTTGCGGGCCTATCCAGTAAGCTTGAGCTTGAAGTCTATGATTATATAAAAGATAAGGATAAGGTCGAGCAGTACGACATAGAAGGCGTACCGGCGCTTGCTCTGGTTGGAGAAAAGGATTACGGGATCAGATATTACGGTATCCCATCGGGATACGAGTTCTCGGCCCTTTTAGATGGCCTGATAACCATTTCAAAAGGGGAAACCAAGCTTGCCGAGGATACTAAGCAGGCGCTTGCGGAGATCAAGGAACCGGTTCATTTGCGGGTATTCGTCACACCCACCTGACCTTATTGCCCAAGAGCGGTCAGTTTGGCCTTTCAGATGGCTATGGAAAACGACAACGTAAAGGCGGATGCGTTTGAGGCATCGGAGTTTCCGGATATGGCAATGCGCTTCTCGGTGATGGCGGTACCTAAGACGGTGATTAACGGCAAGGCTTCAGTGGAGGGCGCAGTCCCGGAGGCCGCAATGATCGAGCAGTTAAAGCAAGCCATAGGGTAAGCAGACCCGAATCCAAGGCTCTAAATGACGCCGTCTTACCACAGTGCATTTTAAGAACCGGTGCATGCTAGACGCCTTTTGGTGGGTATAAATATATATAATTTGCATTTCGATATAGGCCGGAAACCCCGGCCTATATTAATTCGGGTGTGATGCGACCGCGAGCTTTTCTACTAGGATTAGAATCACGACCCGGGAAAGGAGTCAAAATGGCAGCGGCAAAACCAGTTTATGATGTCACACCTTTAATCCCCGAAAAAATGAGGGGCGCGATACCGGTTTACGTTGACGCGCTTAACGCGCTTCACCAGCTTAAAGTACCGTTTGTAGTTGTCGGCGGTATTGCGATGCTCGAGTACGGGCGCACGCGTGTGACGAAAGACCTTGATCTATTAGTATATAAACAGGATGCGATCAGGTTGCTCGATCAGCTACAGGCGTTGGGGTTTAGGACCCAGCGCACTGACGATAACTGGGTATATCATGCATTTAAGGACGGGCAGATCATAGATCTACTGTTTGCTTTAGGAAAGGGATTTCTGGGGGACCCGAATGGGGTTGTACTGAGCGATGAGATGCTTGCCCGAGCCCGGCAGGCGAGCCTTGATGGGACTGTCTTTCTAATGGCGTCCGTCGAAGACATCATCCATTCAAAACTGCTAGTCTCATGGAAAGAGACAAGGCAGGAGGATTTTCAGGATATCCTTCTGTTGATCAGGAATCATAAGAGCATGGATTGGGATTACCTATTGAATAAGATATCGAGATACCCGGTGAGGACGTTAGCTTTGCTCAGCTATGCAGTTTCGTGCGAGATAACCGAGGATCAGATCCCCATTGAAATTGCAACTGAGGTCGAGACGCTAAGCCAACGTTTGTTCCAGTGGATGGGGCGGGCTGCTTAGCCGTAAGGAGCGGCAAGACCGCTTGGAGGGTATCGTCCGGCGAATCGCCTATTCTTATACGCGTTACGGGGCGCTTGTGAAAATAGGCGGTCAGGAGCGACAGGTTTTCGACCTGCTCGACGGTGATCTTATTCGGATGATGCGCCGTCGAGAAGTAGGTTTTGATGATCTTCCGCTCGAGCCTGGCGATACCTTTCTTATCATTTGCGATAGTGATGCAGGATGTAAGCTCGCCTTCTTTGACCAGGTATATCTTCCAAGTATCTTTGAAATCCTCGATAAGCAGGAAGTTTAAGGTAGCTGTCGCATTTCGTATCCCCTCCAGGATTTTTGCTGTTCTTTCGAGGCTGCCGAGCGAGCGGTTAAGTAAGGCGGCTTTCTCAAAGAAGAGCTTTTGGGAGGCGGCATCACGGCGTCTGATGAGTTCCCTGTGCAGTCCCTCTGGGCGACCGTCAAAGACGTTCATCACGTCGACCAACCGGTCGTGGTACTCGGCCTGCGAGATCGCGCCGGCGCAGGGGCCGGAGCACCTCTTTACCTGGTAATAAAAACAGGGGGCTCTATCTGTACCGGCCTTGATTTTGTAACCGCATTGCCGCAGCCCGTACAGGTCTTTTACTACTTCGAGGAGTAGCTCCAGGTCGGCAGGGTTTGAGAACGGGCCGTAGCAGAACCCGCCTTCTTGAACTTTGCGAACGATTTTCGGAGTTGGAAAGTCTTCCTCGTAGTCGATGTGGACGAACGGGTACCGGCGATACCTCTTGCCGCGCACGTTGTAAGGGGGCTTAAACTTCTTGATGAGTTTGCTTTCAAGCAGCAGCGCCCCGATTTCGGTGCCGGTTTTGATATGATCTACCGCGCTAATGTCCGAGAGGAACGAGAGTTGGCGCTCGCTTTTTGGGCTTGAGTAGAAGTAGCTGCGTACACGCTTATTAAGGTCTTTGGCTTTACCGACATAGATGACCCCTCCCCGCTTATCCTTCATGATATACACGCCGCTTGATCTTGGCAGCGCCATAGCCAGGGACTTTTTGTGCCCGAAGTTATGCCGCTGCTTTGGGTAGAAGAATTCGCTCGCCGCCTCTACCGTATCGAGGCCCGCGTTTTTCATACTATCAAGGAGATGGGTGAGCACCTCGGCTGTGGCTTGTGCATCAGATAGGGCCCGGTGACAGGGTGTGCTCGTAACGTTGAAGTGGGACGCAAGGTTGGCTAAACGGTAAAATCCTAAGAGCGGCAGCATCTTCTGGGCGATTAGCCTGGTGTCGAAGACCCGGTGGGTAAACCGCTTAAGCCCCATATCTCGGGCTGCCCGGTTAAGGAACGAGATATCGAACGGCGCATGGTGGGCGACAAGCACGCAGCCTTTAGCGAACATGGCAAACTCCGGCAGGATATCCTCAATCCTTTCGCCCCGGCTTACCATGTCGTTGGTTATGCCGGTAAGCTTGACGATGTTGGACGGGATAGAACGGTTCGGGTTGATTACGTGCTCGAACGTTGCTACCGGTGTGCCGCCTTGCAGCTTGACTGCCCCTATCTCGATAATCCGCTCGGTTCGATAGTCTAAACCGGTTGTCTCGAGGTCGACGACGACATATGTTGCTGTATCCAAAGGTGTGTGTTCGGCGGCCATGCATTGATGATAGCACTATCGTAGGTTTGAACAAGCCGCAACCGGTCGCTCCCCATTCGGTTTTTATAGGTATCTCTCGTTTCTTGGGTAGAAATTATCAGGTGGTGTGATATGTCGGCCGGGAATGAAGCCCCTTGGTTAGGCAGGAGCACAAGGGGTTTTTAATATCCGCCTTCATCTGGTACATTAGTTATGTTGTTCGATTAGCAGTATCTGTAAAACGCGAGGAGGATGCACGATAGAGGAGCCTCTTAATTTCGATAATTTATTACCATCGTTTAAGCACCCGATCGTCCAGGAGCTTAGCATGCTCTTTGAGAGGGCCGGCAAGAAGTTCTACTTGGTGGGTGGGACGGTACGGGATGCATTGCTTGGTAAGTTTCACGAAGACCTTGATTTTACGACCGACGCCACTCCCGATGAGATCATCGCGATCGTCAAGCCATGGGCGGATAATCTTTGGTTGATAGGGATTCGATTTGGGACGGTCGGCTTAAGCAAGGGTCACCTAAAAATAGAGATAACCACCCTGAGGAGCGAGGTGTACGTAGATCAAACCCGCCACCCTCAGGTGAGCTTTGAGACCGATATCTACTACGACCTCTCACGACGCGACTTTACGGTAAATGCGTTAGCGCTCGAGCTACCTGAGGGGCGGTTGATCGATCCGTTCAACGGCCAGCAAGACCTCATTCACCGGGTGCTTCGTACCCCGATGAGCCCCGAACAGAGCTTTACCGATGACCCTTTGCGAATGATGAGGGCGGTCCGCTTCGTCTCGACGATGGGGATGCATCTTTCACCCGAGGTCGAAGAGGCGATAACCGTCTACAAAGGTGAGCTTGCCAGGGTATCGCGCGAGCGGATACGCGATGAGTTCTCGAAGATGCTGACCGGGCGCGATCCGGTAAAGGCGCTAAGGATGCTCTTAAGTACAAGCTTGAGCGGCGAGTTTATCCCTGAATTATCGAATCTGAAGATAACCCAGGACCCGGAGCACCACCACAAGGACGTCCTCGAGCACACGTTTACGGTCGTCGAGCGGGTAGAGCCCGACCTGGCGCTTCGGCTTGCGGCGCTTTTTCACGACATAGGCAAGCCCGAGACGAAGGAGATCATCGAGGGCAAGGTAACGTTTTACAACCATGACGCCGTCGGCGCCTCCATCACGAAGCGCCGGTTGCGGGCATTGAAGTATCCCCGGGTAATCATCGAGGAAGTCACCGGGCTTATTTACCTTCACATGAGGGTGTATACCTATAGGATGGGCTGGACGGATAGGGCCGTGCGCAGGTATATCAAGGATGCGGGCGAGATGCGGGAGAAACTCAACGAACTTATCCGCGCCGACTGCACTACCAAAAACCCGCGCAAAATGCGGGACGCCCTTCAGGTCTTCGATGAGCTTGAAGAGCGTATCGAGCACCTCGAAGAGGCCGAGGAAACCGCCAAGATCAGGCCGCCCATCGATGGGCATGAGATTATGGAATATCTCGGCATAAAACCCGGACCGGTGGTCGGTGAACTATTAAATCTGCTCCTCGAGGCAAAGCTCGAGGGAGAAATAAATACCAAAGAAGAAGCATATGCTATGGTGGATAAGTGGGCTGACGAGCGGGGGATCAAACCCTGATAGCCCTACCGGAATAAGAGGAAACGATGCGGGTCGGTATTATCGCGGATGTGCACAGTAACGCCGAGGCACTTGAGAGCGTTCTCGACAGTCTGCAGGACGTTGAGGATATCTGGTGTCTCGGAGATCTCATAGGCTACGGGCCCGAGCCGGAGCGCTGCATCGATATGATTATGTCTCGAAAACATATCTGCATAATCGGCAACCACGACCTGTGCGTGCTTGAAGATATCGATACAAGCGATTTCAGCAGCGAAGCCATTTCGACGTGCATTTGGAGCAGGGAACGTTTGGACGAAAACCATCTCGCCTACTTGCGGGAATTGCCGACAAGGGCCGAGCCGGCGCCGGGCATACTGCTGGTCCACGGTAGCCCCCGAAAAGATGTTTTCGAGTACGTGCTTTCCTCATGGCAAGCGGATGAGATCCTCTCTGAAGCCAACGAATCGATTGTTTTTGTCGGGCACTCGCACGTGCCCCTGGTGTTTATGAAAGCCGGCATGGCGTACGCCGAGTTTATTTCTCCGGCCGACGGCCAGGTCCTTGAGCTTAATAGAGACGGTGTAAAATACCTGATCAACCCGGGTAGTGTGGGGCAGCCGCGAGACGGCAACCCAAAGGCAAGCTACATGGTATTCGATACCGAGAAGTATGTGCTTGAATACCACCGGGTTGCATATCCCATCGAAATAACCCAGGAGCGCATGGAACTCGCCGGCCTTCCGGCTTCGCTTTCCGATCGCCTGGAGCGCGGGATGTAGTTTTATTGTTAGTAAAGCCCGATTCTGTGCAGGTAGACATCCCAGGTGCTGGCCGGTTCTGACATCACCGTTATTTTGTAGGGTAACCGCTTATTTAAATATCTTTCCAATTCGCCGGTCGTAAACGATACTTTGTCGCTGATATGAGGGAAGTGGCTGGTGCCGTAAGTAATCCCGACATAGACACGCTCGGTTTTTTCGCTGGCCCTGGTTTTTTCTTTTATTATATCTTTTATTACTTTGAGGATATGTTCTTTTGTTGGTGAAATACCTGAATCAAAGGATACGAACAGACTGCCTTTTTTTATATGGTTCCGGGCGGTGTTGCCGCTACGCTGCGTCGGCTTGGCTATCTGCTTGCGGTCCGGTGGCCCCTTGTCGATCGTCGGCGTCTTAGTTAGCTTAGTTATTGCCTGGCCGGCAAGCATTCCCATAGCGATCGGGTTTTTGACCGGGATACCATTTCGCGGGAACTGCGCGATTATTATATCCATTCCCTCGTTATTCAGGGTTGCGCGCAGCTTTTCTATTGGTGCGGAGTCCCTGGTAAACCAGTGGCTTGCGCACAGTCCATCGTCGTAACGGAGAACCGGTGTGAGGATGATGTCCGGCATGAGCGGGAGGGAGCCGATATGATGCCCACCGTCGAGTATAACGCATCGAAGCACTCCGGCATCGCGCAGGCGTTTGACCTCAGTGAACCCCCATGGATTAGCGCGTGCGATATCCGAAGCCGTAGCCTCAACGATAGCATCGACCTTGCCTTGTACGCCAAGGTCGTCTACGGCGGTTATTATCCTGCGCCGCTCGGCTTCACGTTGCCCCTCTAAGTCGACCGGATCGATGGTCACGATAACGAAGCGGCTAGAGAGACCCGTGGGTTCTTTGAAATTCTTCCTGCTGATATCGAGCGCGCTGAGTATCGTGACCTTGCCTGATTTAAGGGCATCCACTTTTGCCGGTGATAGCGTCGAGATTCTGCCCAGGTTTTGTCCTTCGGGGATGGTTATGACGTCTACATGCGACAGGAAAAACTTGGAGAAGTTTTGCAGGAACGTCCTTAATATGGGGGTATTGGCCAGGGAGGGGTTCGCAAGCCCCGCGATCAGGATAAGAGTCGGGACCAGTATGATTGCTATAACGCTGATTAAGATAACCTTCGCCCGTTTACTCATCCCGCGACAGAACCGCTCCTATTTTTCGACCCCTCTTTATCTTGACCAAATATACCACAGCCCAATCTTGGCGTTTGATATTTCTTGAGAATTTGGGATAATAACCTATAGAGACTCTAACCA
>NZ_JBTSLF010000066.1:0-14113 GCF_054640775.1 Candidatus Aquicultor sp.
CCGCTACCTCAAGCGCGTTTAAGAGAGCGGATATTAAAAGATCCGGTTCGTCCCGGACGATATCACTGGGAATTGGTACCGCATCCACGGTCTCAACTAGCGCGTGGATAGCGTAGCTGTTAATATATCGTATCTGCCCCGTCGATGGAGTTTGTGTTACCGGTACGATCTCATCTCCCGTTGAAATGACAGCTACCCTGGGTCTTTTAAAGACGGTGATTTCGGTAACGCCAAGCCCGGCCAGCATGCCGACATCCTGGGGCCTAAGTCGCTTGCCTGCAGGCAGCACGTTGTCACCGAGGGCGACATCACCGGCTCGCTCCAGCACATTTTCACCTTTTGTCACGGGCCTGGTCACTTCTATTTCTCCGTCGCCCAAGGGGTTTGTATATTCCACCATGACAACGGCATCTGCGCCCTCGGGCAAAAACCCTCCCGTAGGGATTTCTGCTGCCTGACCTTTGGCAATTGATATATCAGGAAGGGTCCCCATGGCAATTCGCCCAACAGTTGTAAGCAGCGCTGGCACAGCATCCGAGGCCCCAAACGTATCCGCCGCTCTTACGGCGTATCCGTCCATCGTGGATCTTGCTCGAGGTGGAAGGTCCTCCTGTGAAGTCACGTCCAGGCCAAGAACCCGGCCCAGTGAGTGTTCCAGGTCTATTCTCTCAAACGTTAATCTGGCAAACCCAGCCAGCGCATCAAAAATCTGCTGCGGCGTTACAACTTTAAAAAATTCCGGCATAGCTCGTCCTTCAAGTTAAATGGGTATTGAGGATAGTTTAACAAATAGCAGTTATTAATGGAAAAAGTCGAGAGCGTATTTGAGGGCGGTAAAGATAATAATACCGCCTAGCATCCACTTAATGGCTTTTGCCGGAACATATTTCTGACATCTCGCGCCAAGATACATCCCGGCCATGCCACCGAGCCCAAACAAAACGCCGAGCAGCAAGTCAGGGGCCACGGACATCTTAGGATAAAATGGTGCGATAGCCTGGTAAAAAGCAACACCTGCCACCGATGTGACGAAGGTGCCCATCAGCGCCGCACCGGCCACCGTATAGACAGGAAGGCCAAAGAAGGAGACGAAGAAAGGCGCGATAATCGCACCGCCGCCGATGCCATAGATGCCACCCACGATTCCGACGATGAAACTGAGGGCGAAGATACCCCAGAACGAAACATCGAACTGCTCCCCGTAAAACGTGTAGCCGAGCCGTTTCCGATTGAAGTGCGTAATTCTAATAGTCTGCAATGTTCCCCCATCGGCGGCCTCGGTTACGGCTGCTCCAGTGCCATAGTTGCGCACGAGTTCCTGGAAGCGCTTTTCGCTTTTGTCTTTTTCCGAGGCGCCGGCGCTCTTACTTAATAAATCGCGAATCATCTTAATGCCGATATAGAGCAAGATCGCTGCGGCAAAGAGCTTGAAATCTTTTGGGTCGGGCAAGTACGTAACGCGCACGAAAGCGCCGATAAGAACGCCCGGAAGCGTGCCGATGATCACTATCAAGGTCAGCGGCCACACCATGCGGTCTTCTTTATAGTAGCGGTATACGCCGCTCGGGATGGCGACGATATTAAACACCTGGTTGGTGGAGCTGACGGATGGGTTTGTGTACCCAAGAAAAGACATCTGAAAAGGAAGCAGCAAGAATGCGCCAGATACGCCGCCCATGGAGGTAAAAAACGAAATCACGAAAGCTACTAATGGCGGAATCCAAGGCTCGACATGGATACCGGCGATCTGGAAGAACATAACTAACTCCTGATATGTCTTGGGTTAACCCTGCGTGATTTTACTTATAACTTTAGCACTACCTATTTTATATGTTAACGGCTTGTTAAACACAATCTGTTAAAAAAGACTAAGGGGATTTTATCTACTAATCCTTGTATTTAAAACCCTTAGTTGTTACACGTTTCATACCGGGCCACATATGAATGTTTTATGAAAGTCTTGTGAAGTACGTATTAAGATGCCTGCTCAGCGGAGAGCGTCTGCCTTTCATCGTCTACGTAGGAACTAAATACTATTGATAATAGTAGCCTAAGTTGCTAAGCTAAAACAAGACTTAATTTATCGGGAGGTTTACAAATGCCCTCAGAGAACGCAAAAGTATCGTTTAAGCCATACAAGAGGGGCTTTAAGAAGTTCTTAGGCGATCTTGAAGCCGATATTATGGAGATTATTTGGACCAAGGAAAGGGTCACGGTTCGAGATGTCTATCAAGAAATGTTAAAAGGACGAGACATTGCATATACGACGGTAATGTCTACGATGAGTAATTTGGCCAAGAAGGGAGTTCTTTACCAGGAAAAGCAGGATGCAGCATATATCTACATGCCAAAAGTTTCTAAGGGTGAGTTTGCAAAGAACATGGTAAGAGAAGTGCTGGATGGTTTGCTCGATGGATTTTCCGAACCCCTTCTTGCTAATATCGCTTCGTTGCCAGACACGCCTGAGGCCAAAAAGGTTTTAAGTGAAATCAAGCAAATGCTTGATGAGGATGACAAAGGACAAGATAATGAATAGCTGGATGTCTATTCTGTTTTCTGCTTATCCATATATCTCACAAAGCATTATAGTATCAGCAATTACGACGATTGCCATCTTGGCAGTTATAAAGATATTTGCAATTGATGATCCGAAGACGAGAATAAGGTTGTTTGTTGCGCCGTTTGTTGCGCCAATAGTAATCCCAATTGTTATTCAGCATACAGAATATAGCAGAACTTACCTAGCAGTTGGACCACTAGATGGTTTAACACGTACTTTCACCCATGTGTATCAAGGCAACAGTTTCAATGCCGGTCTGTTTGCCTTAATATTGGCTTTGGCTTGCCCGCCTTTCTTCTCATGATGACTTTCTCAGCTCTCTATGTGAGAGCGCATAGCTTGCCCACGGTGGTTTCAATTTTTAGCGGCCTTCAAGCAATTATCGTAGCCATCGTTGCCAACGCAACGATATCATTTGGCAAAAATTCTTTAAAAAAGTGGCAGGATGTTGTAATTGCTGTTGTTGCCGCTTTAATGTTTGGCTTCAGGATAAGCCCGATTCTCGTAATCCTCTTGGCGGCGGTTTTAGGAATTTTACTGTATATGAGGCAGACTTCCTATCAAGCGATAGTCGATTCGAGCAGAAAAGCCGATTCATTAAAATCCCTTTTGCCACTTTTACTAGCTGTAGCCGTAGGATTTATTCTTCTCTTCTTCATAAATCGGAAGCTATTCGATCTTGCCACCCTTATGTTTAGGATTGACCTGTTTGCTTTTGGGGGCGGGTTTGCCTCAGTTCCTCTTATGTTTCATGAAATCGTTGATGTACGCTCGTGGCTCGATGCCAAGACGTTCCTAAACGGGATCGCCCTGGGGCAGATAACACCAGGGCCAATTGTAATTACCGCAACCTTTGTTGGCTACTTGCTATATGGCATTTTAGGTGGGCTTATTGCCACCGTTAGCGTATTCTTACCCTCTTTCATACTTGTGATTGGCATTACCCCTTATTTTGATAGACTTAGAAACTCTCCTTATTTTAGTAGAGCCATCAGTGGCATACTAAGCTCATTTGTCGGGCTTCTTTTATCCGTTACGATTCGCTTTGCCTTAGACATACCATGGGATTTACCTCGCACTCTTTTAGCAGGCGGAGCGTTTATTGCATTACTTTTAAAGATAGAAATCTTCTGGGTGGTTATCGTAACTACCGTAGTCTCATTATTTATCCTTAGGTGAAAACTCAGGTAGGTCTATGGGCAAGCTGATACACTATTTCAAAACCTATAAATGGGCGCTTGAGACGGGGTTCTCCGAAGAAGATGCCCGGCGCATCGCCTTTGCCGACTGGCAGGTCGATATCCTGAAGGCGGGGGAGCGATACGAGCGGGGGAGACATCTTAACACAAACCTCTTAGCGCTGTTTGGCGGCATGCCGACACAGCTTTGGTATGCGAGGTACCATCTGGGTAAAGCGATCGATACAGAAGATCTCAATGACCTGGGAAAGGCCTTGCATAGCCTGCAGGATTGGGTAGGGCATGGCGTGTGGCCCCTCTACGGCTATCACTGGAAGGGACCGTGGAGATTTAGCGCATTTGGCCGGAAGTTTAGGTTGCGCAAATATGATCCGGATCAAGACTTTGCAGGCGGTAGGCTTGAAAAGCTTGAAGCGCTGACGAAAGAATACCTGGAAGAGTATAAAAAGGCCACAGCTTGATATAGAGTATCTGCAGCAGATAAAAAGGGGAGCCAATCGGCTCCCCTTTACATGATTTTCAAGTCAAGTGCAATGGCACAGAATTACTTGTGCATTACGCCCTGGGCTTTGTTGGTATGGCAGAACTTGCAGCTCCATACCCAGTAGTTGTCGCCCTGGAACTTGTTGATAACCGAGAAGTCGGCTGCGTTCGACCCGGTAAGCTCGGCGTGCGTGCTGTTGTGGCATGCCTCGCAGTAGAGCTTGTTGTTCATGGTGTTGTTCGGGCCGTTCTGCAGTACGGAGTTACGATAGAGAGTATTTGTGTTCTCTACGTGTTTGCTGTCATGGCAATCACCGCATTTTGGCTCCTGCAGCCATGGCTGACGACCGCCATTAGCGGCAAGCTGAGAACTCGCTACTTTAGCCATATCGCCGTGGCAAGTAATACAGGTATTGCCGGCGCGCGACATAATACCACGCATGCACTTGGTGTTCGGTCCCGGATGGCAGTTGTAGCATACTGGGCTAACACTTGATCCACTTACTTTGCTTGCATGGAAGTTATGCATTGCATAGGAGAGGCTCTCTACACCGTTACCACCTGGTGCGCCAAGAGCATTGTCGCCGTGGCAATTGCCCTCGGAACAGCGGTGTGGCCTACCGGCTGTTGCATCAGCGGCAAGTGTCGTGCCGTGGTTCGCATCATGTTTTTGCAGGATATTCTGGAATGTATTGGTTGTGCCGTGGCAGTTGAAGCAGCTCATCTCACCGGATACCGGGGTTACGACGTCAGCGGTCTGAAGCGTTGCGCCCGAAGCGGCATCCTTTACGGTAACCGTCATCTTAC
Source organism: Candidatus Aquicultor sp. (assembly GCF_054640775.1). Classification (NCBI taxonomy): domain Bacteria; kingdom Bacillati; phylum Actinomycetota; class Candidatus Aquicultoria; order Candidatus Aquicultorales; family Candidatus Aquicultoraceae; genus Candidatus Aquicultor; species Candidatus Aquicultor sp. The sequence continues at coordinate 5,050 of NZ_JBTSLF010000066.1, forward strand.
CGTATGGATCCCAGGTACCGTCATCATCATAAGCGGTAACCGGAACGCCCTCGGCAACCCAGCTAAGATTCTTGGCATCTTTGACCATCGTGCCGGTGAGCTTGTTTCCTGCAAGGCCAACGCCCGGTGCTAGATTCCAACCAAAGTTTGGAGCATACTGCCAGAAGTTGTTGTGAAGCGTCGGGTCGGTCTTCTTAGCATACGCATAGGTAACGGTAACACCACTCATTAACGGGTTGCTCTTTGCGTTGCGGTTCTGGATCTGAACGTGAACCGTGTTATACGGGGGCAACACGCACGCGCCGGAATAATCGTCCTGGCCGCAGTGCATACCAAGGTCGTTCCATGCCATGATGGCGTAATCCATGCTTGCGGCAGGAATCGTTTGCGTGCCATAGGCTGCTGTAAGCGACCAGTTTGTTGTTGTGGTGGCACCGGCTACGATGTTGGCTTTTTGCCATGTTTGCTGATAACCGGTTTTTGTTACGTTAAACGTAATAGTTCCCGCGGTCACACCGGTTATTGTGTATGAGCCATTTGTGGCCGTCGTTGCCGACTGCGTGCCGTTACTGACCGTCGCACCAGATACAGCGGCGCCGGTGCTGATGTCTGTAACGATTCCGGTGATCGTACCACCTGCTCCGCCGCCTGGTTTACCGGCATAGGCAACACCGGTAGCCATCAGCGAGACAAGAGCGATCACTAAGATCACTATAGATGCTTTTCTCATGTGGTTTCTCCTTGAAGAATTTGTTGGCGTGTTCTTGCGAACGTTACCAGACCTTGATCTTCCATTGTCCGTTCTCTTTGATAAGGTCTTCTTTGATTTTCTTTGTAACCGGCTTGTCCCTTTTGAACGTCTTAGAGGGAGCCCATGTTAAAAGGACTTCGGCATGGGCTTTATTGCCATCCTCTATCACAGAGGAAATGGTGTACTTCTGCAAAACAGAAGCTTCTTTCCGGTGTTTAACGAATTCACTCTCGCTTATCTTTTTCTTGTACTCCTTGTAATAGCAGCTATACGTTACCTTGTAATTTTTCTGTACAGCTGAAGAGAAGAAGGTGTCGAGCACTGCTCTAGGGCCAGAAGTGCCCGCATTTGATTGTTGAGAACCTGAATACTGGCCTGTTTTACAGCCAAGCACAGATAAACTTAACACCGTCAGGAATAGCACTGCTACTAAAAACTTCTTACCTTTCAAATTGATCCCTCACTTGTTTTCAAAAACTCACCGGTCACTTTGCACGGCTTTTACTCGATACTCATCACTCCTTCTTTTCGGCAGCAGGGCAGCTGCCACAGTATTTTTGACGCACCTGTTCTCGTACGGTCGATGCTAAAAGCACACGGGCTTTGCATCACGCCCTCTGGCTCTACGAAACACGCTACGCCGGCTCGACTTAAAGAAACGAAGTATCACTGGGAGTTAGCCCAGGGCACATAAGAGGATTGGGTTTTCGATATCTATCGGATTAGTACGCTTGTGAAAAATTGCTCATTCTACCGAAAAAAGTATGCTGTATCTAAATAGACTTGCTTTAAGAAACAGCGTAACCTTGCGCACATGTAAAAAAACCGGTACCAATACCTCTATATGTATTAAACGAATGAGTGCTTAAAAAATCGCGCGGATTGTTAAATTATTTTTAATATCTGTAATTAGGCAGGTAAACATGCTTATTTGTTTCACTCCTTTATCGAGATGCTTGCGAATCTTCTTACCTCGACGTGCAGGCGATTAAGCATACGTGTCGTCCGGCGGGTTACTGCTACGCTAATTGATTTTAGGTTCTTGATATGTCTATAATCGAGCATCACGTTAACCATAGGTCCTATAAAGCATGTTACCGCTAGTAAGCGCAAAGGAGTGCCATATGAGCTGCAGTCTGACGGGCAGAAGGGGACGAGTGCTTGCAATATGCCTCACTATTATCTTTGCCTTAAGCATTTCATCTTGCGGAAGCCGGAATTCGGGGTCGGCAAGTGTTTCCACAAAGCAATTACAATCAGCGTTAGACGGCTATCTAAAGAAGGATGCCCAGCTCAAGCACTGGAAGTTGCTCGATGCAAAGGTGTCGGTCCTATCACAGCAGGCTTCTAAGGAACAAATCGAGGCGGTTTTCGATGTCGAGCGGAAGTATCGATTAGACTACACCAACGAGGAGGATATACCGGTCCTCAAGGGAAGGTTAGCGTTTTTAGAGGATTACAGAAATCGACTTTCAAAAGAGCAGCTTGTAAAGGCTACAAAAGATATCGATAGCTGGCGTCACGACCTAAATGAGTATGTCTCCACCGACCAGCGCATATCCGCGAACATTAAGGTTGTAGGAAAATCTGATTCAAGCGACAGGCTGGTGCCCGGATCTACCAGGTATTATATAGAAACAGATGGGTCTACCGGCAACAGCAGAGCCTTCGCGCCGCTGGATCTTAAAGATATCCCAACCCCCGAAGAAGTCGAGAAGAGTGCCTATGAGTCGATCCGTGACTCGGTCGGAATGGCTCCCTAGTCAGATTTCCGAGCTGTGTGAGTGTTTAATTCCTTTGCGTCGGATCTTTTGGGCTTAAGCTCGTTTAGGCCGTAGAATGGCTGCGGGCTTTCAGGGGACTTAAAGAACTCTTGGGGACTGTAAGCACGGTATTTCTTGCCTTTTTCAGTGGTTATTCTCATCATCGTATCCTTTCTATAAGTGTTTAGTTGCATCGTAGAGGGTCCGTCTCTTTTTGGTGCTCTGGTGCTACTACTACATGTAGTAATTCTATGCAATAAAAAAGGGATATGATTCTCTTTCCTAAGAGCCCCATATCCTTCCGGGTCAAATAACGAAGCATCTCTTTTAATAAGTATAGCACACAAATCTTGTTCTGGCTAAGACCTTAGTTCCATTGCGGCTAGCTAGCTATCAATAAACAAAAAAAGACCTGCTTGATATAGCAGGTCTTTTGATTAATCATGCTTACCTGACAACGGTAACGTTTGATGCACGGGCGCCCTTGGCCTCCATCTGGACCTCGAACTCGACGGCATCACCCTCGGCGAGTGACTTAAAGCCCTCTCCGCTGATTGCTGAGTGATGTACGAATACGTCCGGGCCGCCGTTCTCCTGGCTGATAAAGCCAAAGCCCTTGCCATCGTTGAACCACTTTACTGTACCTTTTGACAAATCTTCCACCTCCTAGCGCCTAAACACATTAAGCTTACGACGCTAGGTTAATGAGGTACTCAACAAAGTTTACAACACCGACCAAAAAAATAAAGACCCGTCTAATAACGAGTCCCCATTTACGAATTCACGTCTTAGCTATATTTAAGTATCGACTATAATCCGGTTTTTGTAAAGCTCTTTATGGCCAAGCTGTTGATATTGGCTTTACTACACCGTTCGCAATCCTTTAAGAACGTATCTGCTATGTCGATAATTTAGAGAGCAACCGCCTTAGAATCTATAAAAAGGCTAGTCATATGGACGAAATAGAAAGTCATAACTTGGAGATGCATACGATATATCTGAGTTTCCGGAAATGAAGGAGGCGTTTCGGCGACCCTGTGCCGACAAGGAGTTGACCGAGGACAAATGGGGAACCTGGTTATCAGGATATGGTATCCGACCGGCCTTGTAGGGAAGGGCTACCGCAGGACGTTGCGATTGCCGAACTCAGGAAGCATCGAGGCACGCAATTCGACCCTGATCTGGTCGACCGCTTTGTAGAGTTGTTAGAGAATGAGAAAGCTAAAGAACAGGAATCGGCGGCTTAATCCGATTTCCCTTCCTTTTCCGCGGCTTCGCCTTTTTCAATCAAGTCTTTGACCTTCTGACCGCCTTTGTGCCCTATTTCCTCGTAGAATTCATGGCCGTATTTCTCTTTGGTGGTCTCCCCACCCTTCTTGCCGCCCTTTTCTCCGCCGAGGTGGCCGGCCTCTTTGACGGTCATTTCGCCCGTATGTTCTTCATGTTTCTTCTCGTATTTTCCTTCCGGCATGAAACTCGCCTCCTTAGGATGTGTAGTATGTGTACATACCCGCTTGATAAGCATCAAACACGCGGCGGTAGAATAGCTGGCATATGTTCCGTATCTGTGGTTAGACTTAAGTGAAAAGATTGTCCGGCAATCGGAGGATATTTATGCGAAGAGCGTTGCGTGTCACGGGTATAGTGGCTTTAACGCTGGCGGCGGTTTGGATAAAGCTCGAGGGGAGTATTCTACCCCGGCGTTCTACCAGGGCGTATTGGCGATTGTCTAACCTTCCACGGAGAAAAAGAATCGAGGGGTATATTTACGGCGCACGAACCTCGCTCTATTTAAAGCCTGCAACGTGGCCTTGGCTGCTTCCAAAAGACCAAGGAAACGAGCCGGCGGACACTTATCACGGAAAGGTCTTGACCGGCAGGGATGCCGCCCGGCTTATAACGGTGGACACGCCGGTCGAGTTGACCGATCTCGAGCATGTCATCCCTTATCCAGTGGCAAGGGACATAATCTTTAGCGAGGGTGTGCAGCGTATCGCGGTTCTTGAGTGCCCCTGTCGTGCGCAGAAGAACGAGGCGTGCGAGCCGAAGGATGTGTGCCTTGTCGTCGGCGAGCCGTTCGCAAGTTTTGTGGTAGACCACCAGCCCGGCAAGGCGCGACATATATCGGCCGATGAAGCTCTTGCCGTACTTGCCGCCGAAGAGAGGCGAGGCCATATTCATACGGCCTGGTTTAAGGATGTGATGCACAACCGCTTTTATGCGATATGTAATTGTTGCCGGTGTTGTTGTTTGGGAATGCAGTCGTTTATGAGAGACGTGCCCCGGCTTGTCCATTCCGGGTATCGCCCGCAGGTAGATTACAGTGTATGTGTGGGATGCGGAACGTGCGCCGGCGTTTGTCCTTTTGGGGCGGTAATTGTGGGCGAGAACGGTACTGCAGTGGTCGATGACGATGCGTGTATGGGGTGCGCTCTCTGTGTATCCCATTGCACGGAAGGTGCGATTGCATTAGAGCATGCGCCGGATAAAGGCATCCCTCTTGCGATCGACATGCTGCTAGCAGATTCAAGACAAAAGACTGGGGGTCATGATGAGAGACGTGGATAATCGTGCGGGCGAAAGGAAAGTCATCGTCGATGCGGATGCGTGCCCTTCGCTGAACGAGATACTAAGGGTGAGCAGGGCGCATAAAGCCCCGGTCGTGCTCGTCGGTAACGACACCCAGAACCTTCAGCGGTTTAATCAAACGATTGGTGTTTCAACGGTCGTAGTTCCCAGCGAGCGGGATGCGGCGGATTACGCTATCGTCGCATTGGTGCATGCAGGCGATATCGTGATTACCGCAGATATCGGCCTTGCGGCACTAACGCTCTCCAAGAAGGCCGATACCGTCTCACCGCGCGGCAAAGTATACAATCCGGCAACAATCGACACCGAACTGTTTTTACGCCACGAAGGACAGAAAATTCGCAGGGCGGGCGGCAGAACCAAAGGTCCCGCACCGTATACGGGTGAAGATAGGGAACGCCTGGTAGAGGTACTCAAACGCCTTCTTGAACAACCATAAGATCACCGGGCTGTTTGCGCCCGCCCCTCTGCCTTTGCCCACACTCTCGAACCGCATTCGTTTGCAGTACATGATTCAATATTCTCATGGATATTTAAGGAACGGCTCCGTTTTTCGTATTAAGTAATGGCTTACTTCAGGGTATAATCAAGTTAAGTTTTAGCTAAACCTTGGGCGACAGATTTATCCCGGGCAACAAAAAAGCAACAGCAGAGTAAGCTTCGGTTTACTGTTTTAGTTTGAGCAAGGAGCCGCATTGTCAAATTTCATTCACCTTCATACACACTCAGAATATTCTTTGCTCGACGGCGCGTCGAGATTGAAAGACCTGGTTGCAAAGGCAAAAGAGCTGGGGATGCCCGCAATTGCGTTGACCGACCACGGTGTCATGTACGGCATCATAGAATTCTACGAGCAGGCGAAGAAGCAGGGGATAAAGCCGATTATCGGCTGCGAGGTCTATGTCGCGCCGGGGAGCCGTTTCGATAAGACTCGAAGCGACGAGTCTTATACCCACCTTGTTTTATTGGCGGAAAACGACCAGGGGTATCGCAACCTGATGAAGCTCGTTATGCTGAGTTTCTTTGATGGTTTTTACTATAAACCAAGGGTAGATAAGGAAATCCTCGAGCAGTACCACGAGGGGTTAATCGCGAGCAGCGCGTGTTTGGCGGGGCAAGTAGCCCGGCATCTCATGCATGATAATTACGAGGCGGCCAAAAAAGAGGCACTCTATTTTGAGACGCTCTTTGGGAAAGGCAACTTTTACCTGGAGGTTCAGGACCACGGTATTCCCGAGCAGAAAAAGGTAAACGAGGGGATGTTCAGGCTCTCTGAGGAAATCGATATCCCGATTATCGCCACGAATGACATCCATTATACGAATAGGGAGGATGCGCCGGCCCACGACGTGCTGCTTTGCATCCAAACAGGCTCGACGCTTGCCGACACCACCAGGATGAGATTCGACAGTGACAATTTCTATTTGAAGTCGGGCGAGGAAATGGCCGCGTTGTTTCCCGGCAGGCCGGACGTCCTGGAAAATACGGCTGCAATCGCTGAGCGCTGCAATGTCGAGATAAAATTCGGCGAGTATTTGCTTCCGAACTATGACATTCCCGAGGGCTATACCGCCGATGAGTATTTTGAAAAACTGTGCCATGAGGGTTTCGAGATGCGCTACCCGGAGGCCAGCGAACAATATAAAGAGCGCCTGGAATATGAGATAGGCGTCATCAAGCAGATGGGGTTCCCGGGTTACTTCCTGGTCGTTCAGGATTTTGTGCGGTATGCGAAGTCGCAGGATATCAAGGTGGGACCGGGCCGCGGGTCGGCCGCCGGGAGCATGGTCGCCTACTGCCTCGAGATCACCAACGTCGACCCGATGAAGTACGACCTGCTCTTTGAGAGGTTCTTAAACCCGGAGCGGATAAGCATGCCCGATATCGATATAGACTTTTGCTTCGAGCGGCGCCCCGAGGTCATCGAGTACGTTACGCAGAAGTACGGCGAGGATAAGGTCGCCCAGATCATCACCTTCGGCACCATGGCTGCCCGCGCCGCCATCCGTGATGCGGGCCGGGTCTTTGACATCCCTTACGGCAGGGTGGATAAGATCGCCAAGATGATTCCCGAGGGATTTAACGAGGGCAGGCCCTGGACGATAGACGCCGCGATTCAGCATGTCCCCGAGTTAAAAGATGCTTATCAAAACGACCAGGAGGTGACCGGCCAGGTTCTGGACATGGCCAAAAACCTGGAGGGGTTGGTCAGGCAGGATTCCATCCACGCGGCAGGCGTTGTTATCTCCGACCAGGAACTCACCAACCGCACGCCGGTACAGCGAAAAGGCGAGGCCGAGATCGTCACCCAATACAGCATGGGCTCGATTGAGAAGATCGGCCTGCTGAAGATGGACTTCCTGGGGTTGCGTACGCTCACCGTCATCGATAACGCGGTGAAGAACATTAAGAAAAACCATGGGGTGGAAATCGACATCGACACCATCCCGGACGAGGATAAAAAGACCTACGACCTGCTACAGAAAGGCGAGACCACCGGCGTGTTCCAGCTGGAGAGTTCGGGTATGCGTTCGCTGTTGAGGGATTTGCAGCCGACGGCGTTTACCGATATCATCGCCCTCTTAGCGCTGTACCGCCCGGGCCCGCTCGGCTCGGGCATGGTAAAAGACTTCGTCGAGCGCAAGCACGGGCAAAAACCAATAAGCTACCCGCATGAAATGCTCGAGCCGGTCCTTAAAGAGACCTACGGCGTCATGGTCTACCAGGAACAGGTCATGCGCATCGCCTCCACCATGGGCGGCTTCTCGATGGGCCAGGCCGACACCCTGCGAAAAGCGATGGGAAAAAAGCTCCCCGAAGTTCTCGCCAAGCTGCGCCAGCAATTCGTCGAAGGCTCCGTCGAAAACGGTGTCGAAGAAGGGCTCGCCGGAAAGGTCTTCGATTTGATCGTCCACTTCGCGGGGTATGGCTTCAATAAATGCGTAATCGGCTCGACCGAGATTGTAGATGCCGACACGGGCGAGATTGTAACAGTCGAAGAATTATATACATCCAGGCGAAACATCAGCACGTTAAGTTGCGATAACGATTATAAAATAGTTAAGCGACCTGTTGTCGATTGCGTCAGCAATGGGCATAAACCGGTCTTTCGAGTTGCCACTCAATCAGGCCATACCATCACAGCGACCGACAACCATCCCTTCTTAACGATGGATGGTTGGAAGGAACTGAGGGAGTTAGGTGTTGGAAAGGAAATCGCAGCGGCAACCATTGCACCATCGTTTTTCCACACAAACTGGCCAAAACATAATGCTTACTATGAACTTGTTGATGATAAAGCAAGCCATGATGTTGCTCAATGTGCGGTAAGAACTCTTGTTAAACAGGAGGAAATAACTGCAGACATCTACTGGGATAAAATCGTTTCGATTGAGCCAATGGGTGTTGAGCAAACCTACGACCTTGAGATCGAGGGCACTCATAGCTTCATTGCTAACGGCTTGATTGTGCATAACTCACATTCGACCGCTTATGCCGTTGTCTCGTGGCAAACAGCCTGGTTGAAGGCTCATTATCCGGTGGAGTTCCTGGCGGCGCTTCTTACGAGCATCATGGGCAATAAGGATAAGGTGGCGCAGTATATCAATGAGTGCCGCCGGATGAACGTCGAAATCCTGCCGCCGGATGTTAATGAGAGCTACCGCGACTTTACGGTTGTCGGTAACTCGATTCGATTTGGCCTTTCGGCGGTGCGAAACGTCGGCGAGGGCGCGATCGAGGGTATTATAAGCGAGCGCGAGCACGGAGGCCAGTTCAAATCGATTTACGACTTCTGCAGGCGGGTCGACATGGGCGTGCTAAACAAGCGCACTATTGAAAGTCTTATCAAAGGCGGTGCGTTTGATACATGTAAGGTAAGCCGCAAGCAGCTTTTGCTGACCTTTGAGAAGGCCGTTGACATGGGTATCCGCAGCCAAAAAGATAAGGCGGCGTGACAGTT
>NZ_JBTSLF010000067.1:0-14084 GCF_054640775.1 Candidatus Aquicultor sp.
CACCGCGATCCTGCAGTGGGCCATACCCTGCTCCGCGCAGATCGGGGTTATCGCCGTGCTTTTGGGCGCGATCGGTGGTCTTTATACCCTGCTCTATACCGGGTTCATCTTTTTAACGCTGGTGGCTATAGGGACGGTGCTTTCTAAGTGGCTTCCCGGCAAGTCCTCGCCGTTGTTAATCGACCTGCCGCCATTACGTTTGCCGAGACCGGATAATGTCGTGAGAAAAGCGGTAACGAGGTCGTTTGCTTTTATGAAGGAGGCAACGCCCTGGTTCTTTGTAGGCGCGCTTATCGTATCGGTGATGCAGGTCTCTGGAATGCTTACCGTCTGGCAGAACCTCTGGGAACCGATTACGACCGGATGGCTCAGGCTTCCAAAAGAAGCCGCCACCGCTTTTGTTATGGGCCTTGTCAGGAGAGATTTCGGTGCGGCGGGGCTCTACGCTATGCATCTTACACCGATGCAGACGGTAGTTGCGCTGGTTACGATCACCCTGTTCGTGCCCTGTATCGCGTCGGTTATGATTCTTTTCAAGGAGCGCGGTTGGAAACAGGCAGTACCGATTTGGTTCGGGAGCTGGGTCTTAGCGTTCGGCCTTGGTGGAATCATCGCGCAAATTCTGATTAGGGGGCTTTAAAGTGAAATGTACGATAGCGAAACCGGAACCCAAGGTCTGTAAAGTCTGCGGGTTTAAAACGGACAACATGTTGATTATGGCTTGTCCCCGCTGTATGGCGAGTTTGCCCGGGCCGACCTCTTGCAGCGGTGGTTGCAGCAGTTGTCAGATATCAAAGTAATGCCGACCCACTTCATTACTTTGATTTTATCGCCGCCTTGACAGAGGAAGAATCCCCCACAAGAGACAAGAGACGGTCTTTCATACCCTTGGCGTTAGGGTCCGACTTAACGGCCTCCGATAAGAGTTCTTTGGCCCTTGCCGTGTCGCCCTTTAGTTCGTAGGCGGCCGATTCGGCAACGAGCGCTTCAAGATTGCTCCCCTCAAATGTACGTACGGACTCAGCGCATTGTATGACCTCGTTAAGCTTCTTTTTTCGTAAGTAGAGTTCAAGTAAATCGACAGAGATGCCTAGGGAGAGAGGGGCCTTATCCCGGGCACGATTAAGGTAGAGATCGGCTAGGTCCAGATCGCGCTTGTCTTTGGTGTAACGGGCGGATGTGAGGTAGGCCTTGCCGAGGGTATGTAAAAGTTGTGGGTACTCCGGGCTATACCGTAATCCACGTTTTATCGGCGCTATCGCTAATCTTGCGTAGCGTGGATCATCCCGATCCCCGGTGAAATCCAGGCATACGTTGGCCAGATGCCACTGATAATATGGCTGTACCGCGCAATACGTACCGAAAGCATATGCGTTTTCAAGGGCGGAATCGCTGAGCGTCGTATCGGCCTCATTCGAGAGTGCATAGTAGCGGGCTTCGACGGCCAGCGGGGTTATTGCGGCCACGGCCAGCAGGAGCAGTGTCGGAATAGCCACGACTTTTAAGACGACCCCCCTATTCACTTGGTGCCGAAGCAGGTAAACAGCGTGTTTTGTTACCAAGCCGGTGCTTGCACCCATGATAAACCAGAAAAATGTGCTTAACTCATTAGTCGCAATTCCGGTTAATCCCTGGGTAAGGTAAGCAACCATAGTACCGAGGAGACCGATTGCTATAGAGCGGTCCTCCTGCCTTATCGATCGCATACCTTTGGCGAAGATATTAGAGATGATATTAGCAATCAAATTAGCGAGAACATATATGATGAGCCAGAGCTGGGCGAGTAGTAACGGGAGCCCACCGTCGATTGCCATCTGTAAGTAGATATTGTGTGCACGGTCGTTGAAGCTGTTTTCGATACGTGCCAGATGCACGGTCGTATACTTATTAAACCAGTCGCTGGTTTGTCCCAAACCATACCCGGTAAGCGGCCTGTCGGCGATCATGTGAAGAGAGCTTTTCCATATCTCGATGCGGCTCTCGAGTGAGCCAGATGCCCGCGCCATATCAAGAACCCGAGTGGTCCCCAAGTTAAGCGAGACCGAGAAGATGATCCCAAGAAGAGCGCCTAATATAATCAAGAGCGCCCAGTAATTTTGCCGGGGTGATTGTATTTGAGACGCTTTCGGGCGTTTGAGCCTTTGATATATAACTACTATGGTGCCTGCAAGGGCGCCCAGCCAAGCTCCTCGAGACATCGTAGTGAACAACATTGCCGCGCCAAGGCCGAGGAGGCTGAAAACAATGATTGGATGGTCCCATACCTGTTTATCGTCTTCGGGCGGGAAGAGGGCTTTCGCCAGGAGTATGGGGATCGACATCGCCAAGAAGCCGCCGAAAAATACCGGGTTGCCAAGCGTAGAGCTGATTCTTCCTCCAGTCTGGAAACCAGGATGCAGCATGTCAAGCCCAAAGACCTCAAGCATCCCATAAACGGCAACGAGAGCGAACGCACCCATAAACACCGGCTCAAAGCGCCTGGCAAATAGCCTGTTCCGGGCTGCTTTATATGCAAACCACATGATGATCATGAAGCATATACCGGCAGGAACACTCTCATACCTGTTAAACCTGCCAATAAAGCTTGCGAGCGGGTTAGCTGAGATCGCAGCGGTAATCGTAATCCCCAGCAGAACCAGCCCTGCTATGAGCAGGCTTGCTGTAATCGGTATCTCGATACGGCCGGTCGCAAGCCACTTCCTGGCCTGCAAGTAGACGAGAAATAGCGTAAGCAGGTACAGAGCCGTAAGCTTGGGCAGGCCGAAGTAATCCAGGTTTAACGGGGAGAAGACAAGTAAAACAATGAACGGAGCGGCGACCGTTCCCCACAGGATGATGTCGTCTATTTCTGTAATGAGTTGTTCTTTGCTGCTTGTATTCGCCATGTTCCAAAACATAAAGAAAATTTGTTCGTAATGGTTCTACTATGGCATACAGGCGGGTTGTTTGCCACCTTTTAAGCGCCCTTGTTTTTGCCTTGCAACAGCACAGTGGCCGTATGTACAGGGCTGATGCGAAGCTGGTTTTTACGGTGCAGGATTGCTATAGTAATGCTAAAGCTTTTTTATGGGCCAGACGATAAAAGTGCTAAGGCAGGTAAGCGTAAAACCAGTCGAGGGGGTTGCAATCAATGAAAGCTAAACAGTCCATAAACGTCGCAATAATCAGCGCTGGAGATGAAGGTGCCCACCTTACATCGATGTTAAACGATTGCCCATCTATTAATATAATCGGGCTTTGCAACCCAAGGCGGGACACATCAAACGCCTTGATCGCGCAAGAGATGAATATTCCCCTTTTTGATAAAATCGAAGAGCTTCCAGCCATCGGTGATGTGGACTTAATCATCGATGCCGCTGATGAGGCTATTATAATCGGCGAGATGGAAGGCCTTGGTGCGGTTGAGGTCATAAAAGGCAAGAGCGCCGATGTTATCAAGGACATTCTGGCACGGCAGAGGAGTTACGGCGAGGATATCGACAGTATCCTTGCGGTAGGCTACGAATTTGCCTCGCAAAAGGATAGTAAGGCGATCTACCGCACGATTGTGGAGCATGCCATAAAGATAACGGGATGCGCCGCGGGCAGCATCGTTATCTTCAACGAAAAAACGGAAACCTGCAGGCTCGCCGACCTCGTCGGTTACTCCAAGAATATTGGCGATTTTGTATGGGAGCTGCAGCCCGGGGGGATAACCGAAAGCCTTCTCGATGGAAAGGGACCGATCCTCATCGACGATATTAAGCAAGAGCCGCTTTTTGATAACCCAGTGATGAATGAGGGCACGATATCAGTATTGGCTACCGCACTAAAAGAGGCCGATGATGTCATCGGGTTCCTTTTTGTCGGAGATTTTAAGCCGAGGAAGTTTTCTGATAGAGAAGTAATGCTCTTCTCGGCATTTGCCGGGCAGGCATCGCTTGCATTGCAGAAAGCGTTGCTTATCGATAAAACAGAGGAACTCTCGATCACCGATAGCCTTACCGGTCTCAACAACGGCCGGCATTTTTTCACTACGCTTGATGGTGAGATTATGCGAGCGCAAAGATACGGGGGATATTTTGCCGTACTTCTTATGGATGTTGACAACCTTAATTACATTAACGATGATTTCGGCTATACAAAAGGCGATTGGGCGCTTAAGAAGATTGCGGACACGATACGCTCGTGCTCGCGCCAGACCGATTATAAAGCAAGGTATGGTGGCGATGAATTTGCCATGATCCTACCAAGTACGAGTTGCGCACAGGCATCGATTTTGGCAAACCGCATACGGCGTCAGGTGCATGACCTCGTCGTTGAAGGCAATGGCAAAGAGATCAGGCTTTCGGTAAGCGTCGGTTTAGCGGAATTTCCAAGCCTTGGGCCGGATCGCGATGAGTTGATGAGCGCCGTCGACACGGCTCTTTACATCTGTAAACAGCGCGGACGGAACTTAGTCTGCTGCTACGATGACACCGGCGAGCCAGCCGGACTTTCTTAATTACCGCTCGTTTTTAATAAGAATCCGGGGGCTATCTCCTCGACTTTTTTGAAATACTGGTTGGCGGCCACCTGGTCGCCGATTTTTTGTGCGTAGGTCGCAAGCGCGTAATAAAACCTTGGATCTTGTTGATCCATGTCAATCAGTTGCTGTGCGATAGTAGCCGCCTCTTTCGAATCACCTTTTAGCGTTGCGACGTCAAAGAGTTTGCTCTTGATAAGTGGGAGGCTGGGCCACAGCTTTTGCGCAAGCTTGTAATACTTCTCGGCCCGCGTGAGGGCCATCTGATCCTGTGACAATCGGTAATCTAGCAGGCTTGACTCACCGACATAATAGGCCAGTTCGAAATCGCGTTTGTTGTAGTCCAAACCCTGTTCGGCGATGAGCGAAGCCCTACGGGCGAAGATCTCGTTTTGAGAAGACGCCGCAAAATCAAGGTAAAACTCGGTAGCGCGCTTCGGGTATTCGGTCTGATATGGGTAGATGGTGGTCAGGGCCTCGAATAAGGGTTCTGCCTGATCGGGCGACACCCGTGCCAGCTGCTCGGCCTTAAACAGATAGATGTCGGCGACGATTGGACGTATGGCGAGCAGCGAGAAGGCGACAAATAAGGCTATCGCTACGGGTATGATTGCTTTAAGTTGGAGCCATTTGGGGACGACGAGCCTCGTTTCTTTAGTCTGATACCTGATGGTAACCGATGCTCCAAGCATCGACCAGACGAGAGGGCTTATGAAAACCGCCGGGATACCGGTTTGCGACTGCGCAAAGTATCCAGTCAATGCCGCAAAGAGGCCTGTTGAGTAGGGGGTCTCACGCATTGTGCTCCTATTTCTAAATAACCCCAGAACGGCTATTACAAACATCCACATGTACAATAGAAGCCCTGGCAGACCCATATCAACTGCCGCTTGGAGCAAATCATTATGCGTGCGATCGGCTATGCCGTTAGGTGCAAGGCTCACATGCTGCGCGGTTTTATAGAGAGGAAACCAGTAACCCATTTGCTCGAGACCGTAACCAAAGAGCGGTTTGTCGGAAACCATCTTAAAAGAGGCTTTCCATATTTCAAGCCGGGTTGCCGCCGAACCCTCCGAGAAAGCAAACGTAGACACCAGGCGTTGGCCGAGATGACTATTTGGTGCTGCGAATAAAGAACCTATTACTACTATGCATACGGTTATTGTCACCACGACCACAGCAAATCTATTTTTAGACGTAAGAGACTTCGATGTCTGCGTTTTACGCCGCGCTTTCTTTGTGCGTTTATTTTTTACGCCGCTTTGTTTCCTTGATTTAATTACTATCGCCATGACAACGGCAACCATGCCCAACCAGGCGCCCCTTGACTCTGTATAGATAAGGTTGATGCTACCAATCGCTATTAATGACCACGAGAAGAGACGCCACCTCTGCTCGTCGGAGTTTCTGGCCAGAATGAAGAGCAAGGGGAGCATGATAACCAAATACGAGCCGAAAAGAATCGGGTTGCCGAAACTCGATTGCACCCTGGCCTCAAAATGCAGCACGGTTGGGAAATCAAGGCCGAATAGCTGCAGGAAGCCGTAGAACGATACCAGTGCAAACCCCGCCGCCATTATTTTGACCATGCGCTCCAGGTTCTTTTCTCCCTTGATCGATTGAACCGTAAAAAAGTAGATAAGCGCAAAGCAGATTAAGGAGGGGAGCCCTTCATATCGCTTATATTTGCCGATCAATCCGAGCAAAGGTCCATCTGAGAGAAGCAGGGAGATTGTGGCATAGATGACGATGAGGAGCACCGGTATATCAAGGGGAGTTCTGCGGATCACAAACTCCCCATTCCTGATAGAGAGCGTGATAAAGACGATAGCGAGAAGCAGCGTGGCTACATACAGAAACGTAACTTTCGGCAGCGCGTACATATCCTCGCTGTAAGGAAACATGATGATCGGGAGGAGGGTAAGAACCAGCGATAAGATCAAAACTGGCAGGTCATCGAGAAAGGTATTCTTTTCTTTTGATTTCGCATTTTTTCCCATCAAACACCGCTTATAGCTAACAAGTAAGTTAGTTATGAGTATAGGGGTTCGCTAATCTCAAATCAAAAGGTAGAGTTTGCTTGGGTGTTTATTGCATGCCGGTTTTCCAGCCACCATTCATCTGGTTTCCACTAGCTCCGCCATATGTCGACGGGTAGACTTTATCGGCATCGTCATGGCACCTGGCGCAGAAACTCAAACCGTGGCAATTGCAGCCGGCGCCGTTAAGTTTAGCAACTGCACGGTGTTTGAAATACCAGTCCTCGGTTTTACCATGAATCTCACCCGGGTCATGGCAACCGCACATCCTATTCACAACCATCTTCTTGAAGTGGCATTTATAACAGAGCCCATTGCGTGCCTCGGCTTGCATCGGGTGATGCTTTTTGAACTCATCCGAATGCGGTAAGCTTAACCCGTGGCAGTCTACGCATCGTTGTGTCGTGACCGGCTTGTGGCAGCCGGTACACGTTAACCCGATATCTTTTACCTTGGGCCAATCATCAAGCGTCCGGTTGGGTTTGTATGCGATATCCTGCTTGTGGCATAAACTGCACTTTGAGCTTGCAGTTTTATTGTTGTGACAGGTGATGCATCTGTTCATCGCAAACGTCCGGTTCGCCTTCACCGAGTGAGCAACGTCGGGGTGACAATTCGTACAAATCAAGCCGCCACTAAGCAGGTCCTTATGCCGCACTTTTATTTCACGCTCGTCGGTTATAGTCCGGTCATAAATGTCCCGGTGGCATTGCAGGCATGCAGCATTGGATACTATCGCTCGCGGTATGTCGTCACCCTTAACGAAGTGCGACAACAGGTTTTGCGCCCCATGAACGTTGCCGATTATGAAACCGAAGACGCCCGGCTCGTAGTGGCAGCTAAGGCAATTGGCGGTATCCTTATGCGATGATTTCTCCCACGTCGCATAGTTGTTCTCAATCGAGTGACATCTCACGCAAAACGCAGGTTGCGAGCTTCCGACTGCGATGATTAACACAGTGATCACGAGTACGCTACCGGTTATTACCAGTCGTTTTATGACTTCTTCTCTAGGAAGTTTCTTTCTGACCCTTTTCGAAGCTTTATAAATTCTATATTGCTTCTTAAGCGACAGGACTACCATTACGAGGAGCATGATAATCAGGAACGTCAAGACCACCGATGCGATTATAATGACGGCTTCACGGGGATGGTTACGCGGATTCTTAAAGATCGTTTTTACCTGGCCAAGCAGACTTTTGATGAGCGGTACATATTTTTTTACGTTCACCACGTCGTCCACAAGTCTGCTCAGCAGTGAATCCGATTGCGTCGTTGATGCTATGTAGATGTACGCGCCTAAAAGGCCCAGCTTATCCAGGAGCATCATTCAAGCCCTTTCAACAACAATTGCTGCAAGCCCTGTGTAGAATCTGGCTTCTCGCCTCTTGATTCCGGCGAAAATTTTCTCCCGGGCGTATTCGTATGGGCTGCCTTTAGGTGGCAGGCTATACAGGCATCCTGCACATGGCAGCGCCAGCATAGCTCGTAGCCGTGGTTTTTAACTTCAAACTCATGGTTTTTGATAAAGCCTTGAGGGTGCGGCATCTCTATACGATGACAATCCATGCAGAGACTTTTCCTATGGCACTGATAGCATCCCCCGACATTAATCTTCGCGGCTTTTGGGTGCAGGTACGACCAAGGCTCAGTATGTGGAACCTCGCTCTTGTGGCACGTCATGCAAAAGTTCGCGTCATGGCACGTTGAGCATGTTTTAGGATCGCCCATTCCATGGGTTGATTTCCAGTTCGGCCCATGGGTCAGTTTCCAGGGTCCGCCGGTTGAAAGCTCGTCGCTTTGAGCGCGTTGTGGATGACACTTTTCACACGTGACATCGCCCTCCGAATAGTTATGACAGGCCGCGCAACTATCCATATCGGGCTGATTTCTAGTCCGCTTTGCCATTTTATGGGCTACTTCGGCATGGCAACCAACACAGAGGTAGGTTGAAAACTCTTTATGGCTTATCCGGATACCTTTACTTACGACCGTGTCTTTGATCTCGCGGTCATGGCAACCGAGGCAATTCTCGTTTTTTACCTGACCGGTTATTGGATCCTGGTAGGAGCGAAACAACCACGCCGTGAAGTTCTTGCCTACTTTGAGTTCTAGGGTTAAGAAGGAAAAATAGCCAGGTTCTTGATGGCAAGCAAGACATGATACCGATCGGTGAGGAGAGGCTTGCCATGAGTTGACCTCTTGCCGCGTAGCATGGCACGCGGAACAGGGGACCCCTCGCTCCGCAAAGAACTGGATTGATATGCCCAGGAACAAAAAAAGCGAAACGGCAAGGAGTATTAAAGCTTTGGTTTGATTTCCGGCGTCTCCAAGAAATCGACCCTTGGTTCCCACTTTAACCATTTAAACCCTTTATTTATCCCCGACCGTACACGGTCGGATTTATCTTTTAAAAGCGATTGTAACCATCTGCGTGCGAGCTTTTGCAAGTAGATTATAGCAGTTTATTGGCTGCCATACTCGAGGTTGTCAAGAGCGGCCTGAACGTCTTCCTGATTGGGATTTAGTCTGAGAAGTTTCTTGTAAAGCGTTTTTGCCCGTCCGGCTTTTGCGCTTTTCTCGTATGCCTGAGCGAGGCGGAACGTTACGTCGCCGTCTGTGGGGTCTACCCGCAATATTGCTTTTGCCTGCTCTATCGCCTCCGTATATTTTTCCTGTATCATGTAGAGACCTAAGAGACCTCTACGTGGATTCGTGGAGTATGGGTTCTTATTAATCGCCATACTGTAATACGTTTCAGCCTGGCCAATAAGGGCCTGGTCGTTCGCAAACCCAGCGTATATTCTATAAGCCCCCGCCTGTGTAAGCAACAAATCGAAGTCGTCCGGGTCGTATCTTAGGCCTGCTTCAGCAACTGATATGCCCTGCTCGATAAGCGATGTGCTCTTTAGCGAATTGCCCTGATTTACGAGGCTCACTACAAGTTCTCGCCTGTATTGTGCCTGGTATGGGTCCATATCGACGGCTTTGCTGAACTGTGCTGTTGCCTGTTCTGTTAACCCGACAAGCTTGTAGGTGATGCCATTGAAATAATAGGTGTCTGCTACCAGCGGCTTAAAGGAAAACACCAGAAGAACCGATGCTAGCAATGCAACAGCCGTGATAATCTCAACCCGCCGTTTAGTCTTCAAAGATATCGTAATCGGCTCGGTGTTACATGCATAAGGCAGTGCGGCGACGCTTCCGCCCAGCACCCACACCGGAGCGGAGATTCCGATAACATCAACCCCGGTCAAGCCCTGGGCGACATATGCTATCAACCCCGATATGACTGCGGCCGCATAGGTATGCACAGGCCCTCCGTTGTTTTTCAGCGCCCTGAGGCCTATCCCGGCCAACGCAATAATAATCCACAGGAAAACCAGCAGGCTTATTAGGCCTCCATTTACCGCAACTTGAAGGAATATATTATGCGTTCTATCTGGAATCGTATTTACCTCGAGCTGGGCTTTCTTGAGCGTCGTGAATGCCGATGCCCAGGCATACATCTGGTCGGGTCCATAGCCTTCGAGCGGACGTACGGAGATCATCTCGACCGCGCTTTTCCATATTTCTATTCGAGTTGCCGGGGTTCCTTGCCCGATATCTGCTGCCGACACGAGCTTATTCTCAATAGATGCGACGGTTGTCTGCAGTTTTCCTGTACCGGAAGCAGCCATGATTAGCACGGCAAACGCTATTCCGAAGACCAACATGGCAAACGCTGTTCCAGCCCCTTTGGTCAGGTTCTTACGCTGTATGACGACGACGGCAATAATGCCTACTATGACTCCGACCCATGCGCCTCGGGACTGTGAGAGCACTGTGCCAGCCACACCCAGTACGAGAAGCATCCCAATGGCGGTTTTTGGCATCGAGGGCAGGGTGTCCTCGTCGATGAGATAAGTGAGAAGCAACGGTATCATGATCGCAAGATAGCCACCAAAAAAGACCGGATTGCCCAGGGTGGAACGACCCCTCCCCGAAAAATCGCGAAGAGCCGCCGGTAGAATATCAAAGCCGAGCGCCTGCAAGATGCCGTAGAAGCTGATTATTCCAAACGAAATAAACGAGATGGAGATAAGATTTTTTCGCCACTCTGCGTCGTCCAGAAATTGGGTCGCCATGAAGCAAAGCACTACAAAGCTATAAAGTGTCGGTAAATTCTCGTAACGGCCGTATTCACCGATCAAGCTTATGAGCGGGATAGGCGATGCTACTGTTGCAATCGTTGCCATTGCTGCAAATGCAAGTAGCGGTTTATTAAGAGGCGTCCGCTTTATAACAAGCTCTCCCGATAACAGGGAGCGGGCTATAAAGCTCACACATGCAGCCAACGCAAGAACATATAAAAGCGTTGCCTTAGGCAAATCGAACAAATCGAAATTAATCGGAGAGATGATAAGAGGGATAAGTGCGACCGTCATGATCAACGACCAGCGAATAATGCCGTCAAATAAGTCTGTTGCTTGAGAAGCTTTCTTTTCCACGAAATCACGCCTAACAATCTGGTTCCAAATGTTTAGCAGGTTCGCTGCTAAATTGCTTAAAAGCAGGTTAAACTATTTATTGCTCTTTTATTATTAACAGATTGTGAACGCGGTGTCAAAGTAAAACTATCATATAAATGCGTATGATACCTGCACGATATCTAGCCGGAATGTGACCGAAAATAAATCGGAGAGCAGGTGGCTCAGCTGCTCTTAAAAAGAATCTTGTACATAAAAAACCAGCCACAGAGCTATTCCTGACAGCCGAAACCAGGGAGGTTTCGAATTTAAAAGCTTGTGGCTGGTGTGCCCCCGATATAGGTTTTAACTACGACCAAAGAGATAATCAAATATAGTATGTTATTTTATTATCAATATAGTAAGACAAGCGGCAGGGTTTGTCAATAAAACTCATGTAATGGTAATAAATATCAGCGCTTCATGGGGTACTACGTGAAATTGCTATGACAACGTTTGCTTTTTATCAAGGTCTAGTATATATTTTACTAAAGATTGTAAACTAAACTACAATGGATGGTGGTTTACTCATGAGTAAATTGCAGAAAACAAAAGCAACCCCCGCAGCAGTGCTTCATCGACTCGCCCTTTACCATTGCCTCCTAACCGATTGGCTTTTAGCGGGCAAGAAGGGTGCGATAACATCCAAAGAAATAGCAAGCGCTTTAGGGTTGAATGAAGTAACGGTAAGAAACGACCTATCGTTTATGAGCGAGACGCCTGGAAAGCGCGGCGTGGGCTATAGTATCGATGGGTTACGGCAAATGCTGGGCGAATTCCTGGCCTTGCCGTCGTTTGCGCCGGTCGCGTTTGTGGGATCGGCCAAGGTCATAAGCTCTCTTTTTAGCTTCTTCCTGGTTGAGAAGTACGGTTTTATATCGGCCGCTTTCTTTTCTGAGGACCCAAATGATAGAGGAGCGGTAATTAATGGAAGGGAAGTCCAGCCTGTCGAGGCGGTCTCTTCTGAGCTAAGCGCCATGGGAATCAAAGTCGCCGTAGTCGTAACCCACCCGAGCTGGGTTCAGCACAGCATTAACCTTCTCGCCCAGGCCGGCGTAAAGGGCATCCTGGTGCTGACGCCATCGGTAATAATCGAAGCGCCAGAAGGCGTTTATGTAACGCAAATCAGAATCCCGTGCGATCTTAAATCGCTGTTCCATAGGGTGAATATGCTGGAGCAGCAGCGGTTGGAAGAATAAATTTTCTATCCTTGCTTATTAATTAATCAGCTTTGCAAAAGCGGATAGCCAGATTTCAAGACAAGAGACCGGTAAACATATGTTTACCGGTCTCTTGTCTATTTTTTATCGAGCACGCTCTTGTCCCCTAAATCTCCCCAAAGCTTTTCTGCTGCAGGCGCGAGGTCGAGCCTTGCGATTTACGTAATCCTTGCTATTGACAAAAGGGGGCACGGGGGATAACCTTGTATCTATAGCAAAGCGAACATATGTTCGTATATCGCACGGGCGAACTCGGGCAAACCGTAAGAGCAACACGGGTGCGAGCGGTGCGAATATATGGATGCATGGACAACGCAGATAAACCGTAAAGGGCTCGAGAAAAGCTGGCAATGGAGATAATCATGGTGCTTGACGTGCATGAACCAATTGAAGTATCGGCCGTCTTCCTTCGCGGCCGCCTGAAACCGGTTTCGTTTATGTGGAACCGCAGGTACTATAAAATCGCCGAGGTAACCGGTGTTTATAGGTATTCGGTCGGCGTTTCTAAATGCTATGGCTACACCGTAGTCTCGGGTGCGGACGTCTATGAGATCTCACTGAATGCCGGGGATATGACCTGGCGCCTCGAGAAGATACATGGCAAGGGGTAGCCATGGCAAGGACGATTATCCATGTTGACATGGACGCCTATTTCGCCTCAATCGAGCAGCGCGACACACCGATTTACAAGGGGAGGCCTTTGCTGGTTTGCCACTCGGATGATTTATCCTCTTACCGGGGCGTTGTCGCGGCGGCTTCGTATGAGGCCAGGGAGTTCGGGGTCAAATCCGGAATGTCGGTTCTTGAGGCTAAGCTCAAGCTTCCCAATGCCGTCTATGTAGCCGGAAATTACGATAAATACCTGCATAATACACGGCGCTTGATGCGGATATGCGAGAGATATACCGACCTCGTGGAGGTCTACTCCATTGATGAAGCGTTTCTCGATATCACCGCAACCGCCCATTTTTTCGGCTCGGCGAGGGACGCCGCCGCACGGTTGCAACAAGAGGTGTATGAAAGGCTCAGGTTAACCTGTTCGGTGGGGGTCGGCCCGAGTAAGCTTGTCGCAAAGATGGCCTCCGAATTTAAGAAGCCGGCAGGGTTGATGCAGATCAGGCCCGAGGACCTGCCCGATGTGTTGCTTCCCCTGCCGGTGGGCGATATCCCGGGAGTGGGTTCGCGGATGCGAAAGCACCTGGACGCTATCGGGATAAAGACTATCAAGCATCTTGCGTCAGCGCCGCTTGATCTTTTAATAGCGAAGTTCGGGATCGTCGGCGAGATACTCCACCGGGCGGCCAACGGTATCGATGATAACCCCGTAATCCCAACGCACCGGGGGACGGATGTAAAGTCGTTCGGGCAAAGCTCGTCGCTGGGCAAAGGCAGTACGGATATCGATTATATCTGCGATATTCTGTTGGGTCTTTGTGACGGCGCCACCAGGAGAATGCGAAAAGATGAATATCTGGGAAGAACGGTATCGGTATATCTCTGTCTCGGGCGGATGTTTAGCCTGAGCCGTCAAGCAAGTCTTGGCGGCTACACCGACCTGCCTAAACGGGTCTACAATGTGGCAAAAGATCTCCTGCTTAAAGAGGAAGCTCCGCTGGATATCTACCCGGTGACTAAAATAGGGATGAGCGTGACAAACCTCATCCGGCGTGACGCCGGGCAGCAAACATCGATCTTCGATGTCTTAGACGAGCGGGAGACCATGCTGGTCGCGACCGTCGATACCCTGAAAAATAGATACGGTGAACGGGCGATAACCAGATGCTCGCTGTTGGGACGCGCTACTTCGATTCGT
>NZ_JBTSLF010000068.1:0-14006 GCF_054640775.1 Candidatus Aquicultor sp.
CGTTAATGACAACGTGCTCGGGCATAAAGAGCGTGCCCTCGTCGAGTGTGTCGATGTCGACGTTAACGCCCTCGAAAAGATGCGCCAGCTCTTCGATACCGGCAAAAACGGCCCAGGGCCAGGAATCCGGAAAACCGGCCGCCCTTATCTCGCCGGCTACATGCTTTTCAACCTGTTTTTCTTTGAGGATCTTAACATCGCGCAGGAAGTAAACATCCGTAATTTCACCGGCTTTTATCTCTGCGGCGGTCGCAGTATGAAACATCCTGTCCACTTGGGTCTCCTTTTACCGGCCGGACAGTAACTATGCGATTACTTTTTCCAAATCTTTCTCGGCACGGTTTAAGAACTCGTTGTATGCTTCATACCCAAATAAGACAAAGACGATTTCCTTGATAAAGCTTTCATTGGTGTTAAGATACTCTTTGACTATCTTGAACATGACCCTCGCCGCCTCGTTGAACGGAAACCCACCGACGCCTGTTCCAAGCGCGGGGAAGGCAATGCTTTGTATGCTGTTCTCATCGGCGACCTTAAGAGCCGATAGCGTGGCGCTTCGGATTTTTTCGGCATCGGTGATGCCGTCGATGCCCATAACCGCCGCGTGGATGATCCATTTTGTTTTGAGGACGCCGGCAGAGGTCAGTAAAGCCCCACCTATCTCTATGGGGCCTTTCTGGACGGCCTCGTCTTCTATCTGCTGGCCGCCTTTCTTTCTGATTGCCCCGGCAACGCCGGCGCCCATATACATGCGGTTATTCGCTGCGTTCACGACCGCCTCGACATCAGCCTCGGTAATATCCCCTTGCTGGATGATTATCCTTACATCATCGATTCTGTGTTCCATGGGGCTCCTCCAATCATCCAAAAGTCGACTAACCTGATAACGTCTGTTTGTTATTTACAATAGTGTGATGTTTTGTCGGTGGGTGGTCAATATGTTTTTAGCTACCAGAGCTAAAGATTTCAGGGCAACTTGATGGCAATTTTTAAGCTCATGGTTTGCTACCCATATTTATGGGTATAAAAAACCTCACTTCCACAATCTATTGCAAGTTCTTCTATCGTGTCCGGTCATTTAGACTTGGAGTACCCATGAAAGCACCCGAGAACTTTAGCTGCCAGATAATCGCACTAGATTCCGAACTCTTAGTGAGTCTCCAAGGAGACCTCGATATGTACACTACTTCTATCCTGCAAGAGGACATCTGGGATCACCTCTACTCGAGCATCAAAATAATCACTATCGATTGTGATAGGGTGCGATTCGTAGATAGTGCTTTTTTACAATTACTTACGATTATAAACATGGAAGTAGAATCTGTGCGAATAATCAACGCAAGCCGGACGATCAGGAAGATATTCGAGATCACCGGCTTGGATGATATTTTTATACAGGATAAGTACTAGCGCCCTGTTGATCCCCTCTTTTGGATATGGCTAAATCTCGTGTAAATCGGCCGCGCTTAGCAGTTTAATCCCTGAGGCCTCGAGCGCCGCCATCGCTTTACCTATATCCTCGATACGCATGATATCGACGGCCGCGTTGCGGTCCTTGTCAACGAAGCAATAGAGGTATTCAACGTTGAGACTGTTTTTATCGAGCGTCTCGAGCACTTTCGCGAGACTTCCCGGAGTATCGGCCACTTCTACCGCAAGGACATCATTTTCCTTTACGGTGAAGGCGTTGCTTTTAAGGATCTCGATAGCCTTTCGCGGCTTATCTACGATCATCCTCAAAATTCCGAAATCGGATGTATCCGCTATAAACAGCGCCCTGATATTAATACCGTTATCGGCAAGGACCTTTGTTACGTCCGCAAGGCGCCCCTGCTTGTTCTCAAGAAATACCGAAAGCTGTGTTGCTTTCATATCGTATGACCTCCCATATCATATCGCTAGCTCCTGCACCAGAAGCACTTTCCCTAGTATCTAATTCGTAGTTCGTAACTCCTAAGACTTTTTCCTCTAATTCGCAATTCGAAATTTCCTAGGGTTGCCTGTTGTCTATTACTCGTTTTGCCTTACCTTCACTTCGCTGGATGGTTTTGGGCTCGACAAGTTTTACGTCTACGCTTATATTGAGGATACTCTCGATCTCGCGCTTTATTTTGCGCTCGAAAGCTTCCATGCCCTTCACCTCGTCCGTGAAGAACCTCTCGTTGACTTCGACCTGGACCTGTAAGACATCCATTGTCCCTTTTCTATCGACAACCAGCACATAGTGCGGCTCGGTCCCTTCGATCTGCATGAGAACGCTTTCGATTTGTGAGGGGAACACGTTTACTCCTCTGATGATGAGCATATCGTCGGTGCGACCGGTTACCCGGTCCATTCTCGCGATGGTTCGGCCACATCCGCATTTCTCGTAAGTAACGGCCGAAATATCCCTGGTACGGTAGCGTATGACGGGGAATCCTTCCTTTGTTAAGGAAGTGAATACAAGCTCTCCTTTTTGCCCTTCGGGAAGGACTTCGCCGGTATCGGGATCGATGACTTCAACCATAAAGTGGTCTTCGTTGATGTGCAGGCCGTCTTTTTCCGGGCATTCGAAGGCAACTCCGGGGCCGATGATCTCGCTGAGGCCGTATATATCGATGGCGAGGATACCGAGCTTTTTCTCAAGCTCGATTCGCATATTGTTCGACCAGGGCTCGGCTCCGAATACGCCCGCTTTGAGTTTTAGAGAACCGGCCACGCCCATTTCTTGTGCGGCTTCAGCAAGGAACAGCGCGTATGATGGGGTGCAAGCGAGGATGGTGCTGCCGAAATCCTCCATGATGGTGATCTGGCGCTTTGTGTTACCGCCGGATATGGGGACGACCGATGCTCCTACACGCTCGGCACCGTAATGGATGCCCATACCGCCCGTAAAAAGGCCGTAGCCGTAGGCGTTGTGGACGACGTCGTCAGAAGTGGTTCCCGCGGCCGAGAGCGTTCTGGCCATAAGCTCCGACCAGGTATCGATGTCTTTCTTGGTGTAGCCCACGACAATCGACTTGCCGGTGGTGCCGGATGAGGCGTGCAGCCTGACAATATCCGTCATCGGTACGGCGAATAATCCGAAAGGATAATTATCTCTTAAATCTGTTTTGACAGTGAACGGGAGTTTACTAAGGTCATCGAGCGTCTTTATGATGTCGGGCTTAATCCCCTTCTCATCAAACCGCTTCTTATACATCGGCACCGACTCGTATACCCGCTTGACCGTCGCTTGAAGCCGCTCGAGTTGCAGATTATGGAGCTGCTCGCGCGGCATTGCCTCGTACTCTTTGTTCCAGATCATAATACACTCCCTCACCTGTAATCTGATGCTGTGAAAACGGTGCCCTTAATGCACACCGCAAGCGAAGTTGAAACCAGTTTATATAATAGCTAAAAAGTGGTGTTCCGTCTATTGAGCAAGTGCTGGGGCCGGTACTGTTGTCGGTGTGGTTATTGGTTTTGTGGTTGTCGGGGTGGTCGTGCCGGGTGCCGGTGGAGCCGCTTCCACACGCGTACCGACGCGCACGACCGACTTACCGGGCGAGTATCTACTGAAAAAGGTATCCTCTTTGACCAACTTGCCATCTTTATAGACTTTTCGTTTTACCGAAACATCTCGACCGGCGATTCCGTGTTGTTCTACCTTGGTAGCTCCCTTCAGAAGGGTCGGGTCGTCGACGCTTTTAGTGGGCGCCGCTCGATAGTTGCTCGGCCCAGCAGTCGTGTACTCCACTTTTACGTTCTGAGTGGTGCTGTAGAAACTGATGGTGATCGAACCACCCACCGTTTTGGTTTTTATGAGCACATACGCGCTGGTATTGTTCTTAAATTTCAGGTCGGGTCCATCCCAGGATACGGTGGCATCCCTGCCGGTCGGGTAGTGGCTGATAAAGAAGCTATGGTTATGGCGCTCCACCACATCATACCCGCCGAAGAATATTACGTTAAACAGTGTGGTCGCAACCTGACAGACCCCGCCGCCAATCGATGGGACAAGTTCACCATTGATGATTGCCGGTGCTTCGCGGTATCCCTTCTCGGCCGTTCTTGGGCCTATAGTACCGTTAAACGAGAACGTCTCGTTCGGCGCCACGATATTGCCGTCGAGGCTACTGGCCAGGGTTTGAATATTGTGTACCCTCGAGGTTTGCCCCGCGTTGAAGAAGGTCGTGTAGCTCGAGACCTTCTTCTTAATGCCCATTTTCCCTGCGTCTTCGGTTGTCAACTTCGGTTTCGAGGTTTCGGTGGCGAGCATAACCTCTCTTGAATCCTCTGTTTTACTCGCATCGAATATATCGCTATGTGCTTTATCAAGGTCGACTTTTGTGCCGTCGTTGCTGGGGACGATGGTGACCTTGTCCCCTTCGATCTTAAACTCGGCATCTTTCGGCTCGGTAGCTATCTCCTTGGTCTGCTCTTCGAGGTAACTGGTTACTTTGTCTTTGTCGAATTTTACGTCGATACCCCAGTCCTGGCCTTCTCGTACCTTGGCAAAGTCGAGCCACGCTGCGATCTCTGTTACGGGGATCCCCCATTTCTTATCGCGATATTTCAGAACGACCGGGGCTTTGATGATCTGCTTAACGGTATCCCTGACATCGCTGAGATCTTTCTCCGCTATATCCGGTTTTTGTACGACGACCGGAAGTTCGATGCTGCTGATATCTTTATAGGCAAACGCTTTTAATAGTTGATCTACCAGGATGTTTTTCTTTACCCCCCGGCCGTCTTTGCTGCTTGTCAGTATCGCCCGGCCATCTACGACTTTTATTGCACCGTCCACTGCCGGCTGGTTTACTTTCTTGGTGATGCCCTTGATAAACTTATCGAGCTTGTCTTCATTATATGCAAGCTCCGGGTCGACATTGCGCGGCTTAAGCCAAAGCCCGATACGGTCACCGATAATCTTGATAAACTTTCCGGTTCTTCCTACAGCGAATGCTTTATCGATGGTTTTGTTAATATCTATGCGGGCATCTAGCTCTCGGGGGTTTGCTTTCCAGGTGTTGTTCTTGTAGGTGATGGTGATGGTTCTATGCTCGAGGACGTCCGATAAACGGTTAAGCTCGGCGCGGGCTTCGCTTCTGGTTTCGCCGCCGAATTGTACCCCGCTGATCTTTACACCTTTATGAACCTTGTTGGAGTAGAGTGCGGCATCAGCAATGCTTAGTCCTGCGATAATCACTACTATGGACGCCACTATGATGAGCGAGATTCGTAATGCAGGTTGCTCTAATCTCTGTTTTATTTTAGCGTTTAATTCCATTCCGGTCCCTTGAATACTTGATATAGTGCTGTATCTATTACCTCAATAAAAGGTGTTATCTGTTATTTATAACTAACATTGCACTATTCATCAAGCGCTATATTGTAAGTTTTCTCAACTAGTATGTCTCCCGGCAGACGCCACCGCCTCGATCCTGAGGTTGTTTTCTTTCGTTATATAGAACGATACACCCGAAAGAGACGATAAGTTGTCTCTAATGCCCCCGGTAATAACGAGCGCCTCGTGGAGAACCTCCGGGTCCCCAACGGCAAGCAACTCGTACGGTGGTGAGACAGGCGCGCCATCGACAAATATAGCACTACCCTTTTGCATAATTCCAGTGTCCGCGATAACTCTTGTTCCGTTTATTGAAACAGCCTCGGCTCCGCCGACCCTTAGCTCGGTTATTATGCCGACAAGGTCGTTTGAGTTAAGCGATTTATTCTCGTCGGTGACCTCGACCTTGACACCCGGTCCCGTTACCTCTGTAAGCCCCGCTATTATCTTCAGGTTGTTGAGGTTTTTTGACGTCTCCTTTATGACCGCCGTGCTGTCATGACTGGTACGCTGGATTTTAAAGAGCTGCAGGCGCAGGTCGGATGTCTCAGCCCTCAGGTTGTTTATTTCGCTGTTGAGATTGCTTACGATTTGACTTAAGTCTGATTCGGTGGCGCTCTGAAGCACCTGTGACGCGGTTTGCTGCACCCTGAACTGGGTTGCCAGCAAAACACCGATGACCATGCATACAGCGGCTATGGCCACCTGTGTTCTTTTACCCTGGCTGTTTAATAGCTTGATGAAGTTCTGGATGTGGTTCAACTACTGCTACTCCCAGTGCCGTTTTTGGAAATAGTGTCTTCTGACTAATGCTAAGTTTTGGAACAGACGAACTCCGAATGCCACGACTGCGGCAAGGTACAGGTCGATACCCAACCTATCCCCCATAAAGACAATCAACGCCGCCAGCAGCGTGTTGCTAAAGATTCCGGTAAAGAATAGTTTTTCGTTAAACTTCATTTCAAGGCTGGCCCTTAATCCGCCGATCGCGCTATCCAGCGCCGCCAGCAACGCGATACCAAGATACTTGGACCAGGTCGCGGGAATCGGGATATTTAAGACCAGCCCGATGACTATTCCTATTATTAATCCGATGAGAGGTAGCACCTAGTCTCCTCCTTTTACGACTGTTGCGTTTTCCATTAGCAAGCTTCCTGAATATGCGGGCACTGTAAGCCCCTCTTTTTGTTCCACATCCGCCTTGAGACCGTAAAACTTTGCGATCTCGTTAAGCAGGTGCTTGGTGTTGGTGTCGGTTTCCATCGCATCCATCATTTTTTTCGAATTACCGACCGCTTTTATTGTAAACGGTGAAACCAGGCGCATCGAGTTTACGAGCACGTACCCGCCCGCGCAACGAACCGATGAGGTCGAGATGAGCCTTTGGCCGTTAACGCTTATCGCCTTCGCCCCACCCGCCCACAGGCTATTTACAACCAGCCTGATATCGTAGTCATGGATAACGTAATCATTCGGCTCGCCATCCTTTGGGGATTGCTGGCTATCGGCCAATGTCACGATGAGACCGGGCCCTTTTACGTCAGTTAAACCCGCCGCCTTTTTGATATCGTTGAGATCTTTTGTATATGTAGAGAGGATACCTTGCGTTTGCGCTGCGGAATTCTCATACTTCGAGATTTGTCCTCGAATCGACTCTATTCCGGCTTTCAGGTTATCTCGTTCCTTCTCTAGTCCATGTACTGTTTTGATCAAGTTTTCTTTTCGCGGTGTATTAAGAGCTTCGCGGTTCCTTTGCTGTGTATTAAACGCCGTCGCCAGAAGCACCCCGAGCACCATACAGACTACCGTCAGTGAAAGGTGCCAATTTTTCTTCAACTCTACTCCCCCACCGGTAGATTCATTAATTCATCAGTATATACGATTGGCCGGTTAGTTAGAATATGGCACCACCTGCAGGTATCCGTTGACCAGCATCCCTACTACAATGTTTACCTGGAAATATTCAAGGCCTTGATCGAGGGCTTTATTACGGAGTTGTTTAAATTAAAAACCGGTTAACCGTTTTTACGTCATCATCGATTGTGCGTATTGTTCTAAGTTCTCGAATCGGGCTTTATCCCGGGATTCGATGTAGATGCGTACGAGCGGTTCGGTGCCGGAGGGGCGGGCGAGCATCCAGTCGCCGGATGCGAGAATGTACTTAATCCCGTCGACCGCCCTCGTCTCGACTACCCTCTCGCCGGCTATTTCCTGCGGTGGGTTGTTCTTAAGCTCGCTCAGCAGAAAGTCTTTTCGCTCCGGCGTAAGGTGTATATCAAGACGTTTGGCATAGAACTTGCCGTATTTTTCATAAATGCCGTCGAGGATTTCGGTGAGCGGCTTTTGCTCGTAGGCGACCATCTCGGCTAGGAGAAGATCGGCAAGCAGGCCGTCTTTCTCAGGGATATGCCCCAGGATACTTAAACCCCCGCTCTCTTCGCCACCCACGACAACCGGTTGTCTCATCATCTCTTGGGCGATGTACTTAAAGCCGACCGGCACCTCGATAGCTTCTGTGCTGTAATCTTTCGCTATCTCATCTAAGAGGTGTGTCGTCGCCACGGTTCTGACAAGAGCGCCTTTCATGCCGCGGTTTTTCAGAAGATGAACCGCTACCAGGCTTAATACCTGGTTTGCAAAGATATAGGTACCGTTAAAATCCACCGCACCGAACCGGTCTGCGTCACCATCGAGGGCCAGACCTAAATCCGCTTTCATCTTCATCACTTCGCCCTTTAACTCAGCGAGATGCTTTTCGCTTGGATCGGGATACGAGCCTCCGAAGAGCGGATCGCGGTAATTATGAATCGTTTCGACCGTGCAACCGACTTCGGCGAGAAGCGTATCCATCAGCCCCTGCGCAGCTCCCCACATCGGGTCGAGGGCGACCTTAAGCCCGGCCCGGCGTAGTCTATCGAAGTCGATGAGCGTTGAGAGATGTTTTGTGTACTCAGGAAACGGCTCTATATCGTGTACCAGGTCGCTTCCCTCAAGCGATGCCGTTTTTACGCCGCTGCCGTCAACATTTGCCGAGATATACTTCTCTATGGTTGCGGTTATCTCAGGGCTGGCCGGCCCCGCATACTCAGGTATGAATTTAATGCCGTTGTATTCGGGAGGATTATGGCTCGCTGTGAGCATTATCGCTCCGGCGGTATCGTAAAGCTTAATAGAATAAGCCGTAATGGGCGTCGGGAGGGCACGCCGGGACATATAAACAGGAATATCGTTGCCGACCATAACGGACGCGCATTCTGCCGCAAAGCGCTCCGCAAAAAACCGCGTATCGTGCCCGATAACAATGCCCTTCCCTGCTAAACCAGCTTCTTTCAAGTAATCAGCTACGGCTTGGGCTACGATTCTAACATTCGAGATTATGAACGTGTCGTTCATAATCGCACGCCAGCCGTCCGTTCCAAATTTTATAACCGAATCAACCATTCGCCGGTATTCTCCCTCCCTGTAATAGCAGCTGCCTTTTTCGTTGTTATTATTCGTCGGACGCGATTACGCCCTCCACAAATTTTACGAATCTGTCTACCTCGTAGTCGGCGTCTTGCTGAGATTTACTCTCCGCGTATATACGAACTACCGGCTCATCGGGATCGGGTAAGAGAAGCGCCCAGCCGCCATCGCCGAATGTCTTCACGCCGTCTATCATCTCAACCTGCTCGCCCTTGGTTTCTTCCATTATTTTTCTCATCACGAGGCCCTTTTTGTCCCAAGGGCAGAAAGTGTTTTTATGCGACAGGTAGTACGATGGCAGGCTTGCCGCCAGCTCCGATAACGGCCTGTCCGCTGCCGCCAGGTACTCCATAAGTTTAAAGAATGTGACGATGCCGTCATAAGCGGGCAGGAAATGCGTGAAAATGTAACCGCCGCCCTGTGCGCCTACGAATGATACGCTCTCGTCAAGCGCGGCTTCCATCATCGAACGAGTGCTCACCTTTGTCCTCATCACATCGCGCCCGAACGATGCCGCGATTTCCTCCGCAACCGTCGAGACCGTTAACGGAACGGCTATTTTTCCTTGCTGCGCATCAAACTGGCAATGCAGGTACGTTAATAAATGAAGCGCGTCGTTGGCCGAAATCAGGCGCCCTCGATCATCGACGATCGTTACCTTTTCGCCACCGCTATCTATCATAATGCCGAAATCCGCCTTAAACGTATCGACTATCCTCGATAGCTGCTGCGTTGCCGTTCCAAGCTGCTCAGGTGAGATGGTCGTCCTATTCTCGCTGGTAAAGGCGTTGAGCCCGATGACGTCGCAGTTCAACTTTTCAAGCAGGTGCGGCATCATAAGCGCCGAGCTTCCAAACGCGTAATCGACGACCACTTTGAAGTGACGCTGCCGGATTTTTTCAATATCGATAGATTTAAGAACCGCGTCCCGGTACGCTTCTACTGAGCGCTGAGGGAATTCCGTCTCACCTATCTCATTGTAGAACACACGCCGGAAATCCTGGCGGTAGTAGTATTTCTCGATATCGCGCTGGGAGCCTTCCTTAATATCGATGCCATGCGTGTCGAAGAAATGGATCTCCATCGATTGCTGATCGAACGGGGACGTCCTCACGTGAATGCCGCCAACCTCCTGGCCTGTCTGGATAAGGAACCTGTTTACCGAAGACGAGGTAACTCTGAGGTCGCTACAGTTGATCCCGGTTGAGTTTAAGCCCGCTATCATCGCCCGCTTTATCATCCTTGAGACACGGCTCGCATCCTGGCTTACAACCACTTTCGAGTCTTTTTTGAGGGTTGTCCCGTAGGCCATTGCAAGTTTCATGGCAAGATCGGCGGTGATATCTATATTGATAAGTCCGCTGACCCCATTAGCGCCAAAGAGGCTTCTCATCCCGCGTGATTCCCAGATAAGGTTGCTGTTTATAACCGCGCTCTCATCCACCCTCTTGAACGGGTAGATTTTTACGTCATGGTTGATGACGGCGTTGTCGCCGATTACCGAGTCGTCGCCGATAACGACGCCCTCTTCGACACGCACGCCGTTTTTAATATCGCAGTTTTTACCGATTACCGCGCCGTGCACGTGACATTGTGAGCCGAGATATGCATTATCCCAGACGATACTGCGATGTATGTGGGCTTTGCTCTTCATGACAACGTTGTTGCCGATTACCGAATACTCATCCAACTCCGCGCCCGGCTCGATCTTGGCGTTTTGCCCTATCGCGACCGGCCCCGATATATCGACCGAAAGGTCGACATCCGCACCGTCGCCGATCCAGACGTTGTCTCTCATCCTTATGCCGGGAGGTTGAATTTTCGACTTTAGGTCGAGGATATCCCGGTGCGCCTGCATATACTGCTCGAAGTTACCGATATCGCACCAGTAGCCGTCCATAACGCAGCCGTAGAGCGGTGCGCCCATCTCAAGGAGCGTCGGGAACAGGTCCTTGCTGAAATCGAACTTTTCGCCTTTTGGGATGTGCTTAAATATTTCGGGTTCAAGGACATAGATGCCGGTGTTAACGGTGTCGCTGAACACCTGGCCCCAGGAAGGTTTCTCGAGGAACCGCTCTATCTGACCGGCTTCCTCGGTAATGACCACGCCGAACTCGAGCGGGTTCTCGACGCGCTTAAGCGCGATCGTTACCATCGCGCCTTTTTTCTTATGGAATTCGGCCAAACTTGTTAAGTCGAAATCAGTAAGGGCGTCGCCGCTGATGACTACGAAGGTCTCGTCGAGAAAGTCTTCGGCTTCCTTCACGCTTCCGGCCGTACCGAGCGGGAAATCCTCGATAGAGTAGTGCATATTTACGCCTTGGTCGGTTCCCTTGCCGAAGTAGTTCTTGATCAGCTGTGGTAGAAATTGTAGAGTCGCGACTATGTCAACCATCTGGTGCTCACGGAGTAATTCGAGGATATAGTCCATGACCGGTTTGTTCAGAATCGGGACCATTGGTTTTGGTTGGTTGCTGGTTAAAGGCCTAAGCCTCGTGCCTTCGCCGCCAGCCATAACGACTGCCTTCATACATACCTCCTGATTGTAAAGAATGAAACTTTGTTCAAAGCAAAATACGGTGGTTCTATTATTAAGGATCTGGGCCTACCGGATGTACTCCATGACCCAAACCTCTGGTTCACTCGGTAATGTTGAAGCTGATAACGACACGGTACTTCCTACATGCTTGACCGCCGGCATTTCTCGGACAAATGGCTCCACGCCCTCGACCTTTATCGTGCAGGCCCCCGTTTTGTAGTGCATAGGTATGGCCACCTTTGGCTTTAGTGCCTTGACGACCGCTGCCGCTTGCTTATGATCTATCGTATAGACGCCCCCGACGGGTATAAACAACACATCTACCCCTTTAAGCGCTTTGACCTGCTCCCCGGTCATTGCTTGCCCGTAATCACCCATATGTGCTAGTGAGAGGCCGTCTATGATAAACTTGTATATTGTATTACGTCCCCGTTTCTCCCCCACTACTTCGTCATGGTAAGAGGAAATTCCTTCAATAAATATGTCATTTATATGAAACTCTGCAATCGCATCTATAACCCTTGGTGATCCACCAACGGCTGCGACGTTATTGTGATCATGATGGTGATGGCTCAACGTAATTATATCAGCGGCGACTTCCGGGGGTGTGTATCCTGTTTCGGCGTCAACAGGGTCTGTGATTATCCTGATCCCGCTGCTGCTCTCTATAAGAAACATGGCGTGCCCAAACCAGCTTACCTTAACGGCACCACCGTTCCCTATGTTTTTCTCGTTACTCAGAATGCTCCCTCCTTGGCGGGGTGAATCTTTTGTCTGCTTGGTTGCTCCTTATTATACTTATCCCTAATTTGACGTATTTTAAACCGGTTACCAGCGATAAAGCTACGCCGATATAAAAAAGCCCTATCCCGAGGGTTGTCGTGCTTAACACCCCGACTCGAAAATCAAGGAGCAGAAAAAACACCGAAAACATTAAGATCGCGGTCGCAACCTTGCCCTCGTAGGCGACCTTTATCCGGGCACCTAGACGGGATATATATATCCAGCCGATAACCATGATAAGATCGCGGCCGACGACGATAAGCACGGCCCAGAGCGGCACCAGGGCGCTTATCTTTATGTAAAGAACGACCATTGCCGAGATGATGAGGATGCGGTCCACGACCGGGTCGAGGATTTTTCCGAACTCGGTCACCTGGTTGAGCCGCCGTGCGACGAACCCGTCGAACCAATCGGTGAGCGCCGCGATCCCGAACGCAAGCGCCGCGACAAGATGAAGCGTGGGGCTTGCCGCCAATGCCGCATAAATATAGACGGGCACGAGCAGAAGCCTGGATAGCGTCAGTAGATTTGGGATATTCAAGGTCACGTAGGCACCTTTTCTGTTATTCTTCCGCTTTCTTCTTAAGGTCTGAGAGCATTTGCAGCACGTTATCCCGAAGCACTTTCGTCAGCAATGGATGCAAAAGCGGCGCCAACATCGGTACCCCGAATTCAAATTCCATATTGAACGTCACTTTTGTCGATTCACCGTTCTGCTCGAGTTGCCAAAATCCTTTCAATACCTTAAGGTCGCCTTCTATTTGCTCATAATCTATCCGGCTTTCGTCCGGCTTTACAAAATCCTTCTCGACCCATCTAATGGTGCGCCCAACGACTTCGTTTATCCATTCTGAAGTCGACCACTCATCGTTCTTTTCAAGGACGGTAACCTTCTTTACGTCCGCCATGAATTCTGGATATTTTTCGAAGTCCGAAATAATAGAAAAAAGCGCTGCGGGCTCCATTTTAATATCGATTTGTTCTTCAACTACGGGCACTGCTATCCCTCCTGTATATCTACGAGCGGTTATTAATAAAGCGGTTAATCCATAAGCGTTTTATACTTATCTACGGCG
Source organism: Candidatus Aquicultor sp. (assembly GCF_054640775.1). Lineage (NCBI taxonomy): Bacteria > Bacillati > Actinomycetota > Candidatus Aquicultoria > Candidatus Aquicultorales > Candidatus Aquicultoraceae > Candidatus Aquicultor > Candidatus Aquicultor sp. Next base: position 13,172 of record NZ_JBTSLF010000068.1, read on the forward strand.
TTATAGAGCAGGCCGAGCATGAAGTCGATTTGCTCGTATGTGATGATGAGCGGCGGCTCGATACGGATGACTTTTGGGTTGTTGAGCATGTACAGCACAAGAACGCCCTCCTGCTCAAGCTCAAAGATCATGCTTCCAACCAGGCCCTCGTCGGAAAACTCAAGGCCGATAAGCAGGCCTTTCCCGCGTACGTCCGTTATTACGCCGGGGAAATCCTCTTGCATTATCTTTAGTTTTTCCAGGAAGTATTCGCCTTTTTCAGCGGCCTGTCGCGGCAGGTCTTCTTCTATGATGATATCGATGGTCGCGTTTGCCGCGGCGCATGCCAGCGGGTTTCCACCAAACGTCGATGTATGAAGCAGCGGGTATTCCTCGAACGGCGCGAACGCTTTCGGCGTCGCAATAAATGCGCCTATCGGCATTACGCCGCCACCCAGCGCTTTTGCGAGCGTCATGATATCGGGGGTGACGCCTTCCTGTTCGCACGCAAACATAGTGCCGGTCCTACCCATACCGGTTTGCACCTCATCGAGGATGAGAAGCGCGCTGGTGTCGTCGCAGAGCTGACGCACATCGCTTAAGTATCCCTTCGGCGGGACGATTACTCCGCCCTCCCCCTGGATGGGCTCGAGGATAACCGCCGCAGTAGTCTTGCTAACGGCTGCCTTAAGCGCGTCTATGTCACCAAACTTTACGTGGTCGAATTCTGGGAGCAGGGGCTTAAACGGGTCCCTATAGAGCGGCCTGCCGGTCGCGCTTAACGACCCCAGCGATTTACCGTGAAACCCGTTATCGGCCGCTATTATTTGCGGTTTCCCGGAAGCGATCCTCGCCA